>SLTB01000276.1 GCA_007130155.1 Pseudomonadales bacterium | reverse complement strand
TGGTCAAAGGTGCGCCGAGTAGCAAAACATGCAAATGTTGTGGGAAAGGGTATCTTGCCCATGGTCGACAGCCCCGCACTGACGCCGATCATGTTCGCTTCCGCAACACCCATGTTGATGCCCCTATTTGGAAACCGCTTTTGAAAGTTGATAGTTTTATGGGCACTCATGAGATCGGCATCAAGCAAAACGATTCGCTCATCCGCTTCGGCGAGTTGAATGAGTGTTTCTACGTACACACTCCGCATTTCGTCTGAGCCGGGACCCAGTAGTTGCTCGTGAAGTTGGGCTTGATCAGCCATTTTCAACCTCCTCAAGGCGCGCCTCACGCGCACGAAGTCGGGAGATAACCTGGGAGGCCTCCGTAGAGCCATAACTCATGCTGTGGTTGGCAGGGTTGTTCTCCGCCATCGGAAGCCCCTTGCCCTTTACTGTGTCCATGATGATCATACTGGGTCGGCACTGTTCCTTCCGTGCCCGTTCAATTGCGAAGTCAAGCTGACGGAAGTCGTGTCCGTCCACGCGTTGAACGAACCACCCAAAAGCAAGCCATTTGGCGTTCAGATCCTCGACGTTCATGACGTCGGTCATCCAGCCGTCAAGCTGCATCTTGTTGTAGTCGGTAAAGGCAATGAGGTCCTTCAGGTGGAACTGTGAGGCACTCATTCCAGCTTCCCAGATCTGTCCCTCATTGCTCTCTCCGTCACCAATGATGCAGTAGGTTTTCCGCTCCTTGCCGTCAATTTGGTTCGCGAGCGCAATCCCTACCGCTGCGCTGAGACCTTGTCCCAAACTACCCGCAGTCATGTCTATGCCGGGCGTGCGTGTCATATCAGCGTGACTCGGAAGCTGCGTACCTCCCTCGTTCAGCGTGTGTAACCACTCGACCGGGAAGTACCCGTGATACGCCAGCGCTGCATACAGCGCTGGTCCCGCATGACCTTTGCTCAGGACAAAGCGGTCACGCTCAGGCCAGTTCGGATCACTCGGGTTCACCTTCATTACCGTCCGGTAAAGCAAAGTGAGAATCTCAATTATTGAAAGAGACCCTCCAATGTGCCCTTTTCCCAGATGCCCAATCATGTCGATGGTCAGCACCCGTATTTCCAGAGCGTCGCGGCGCAGCGCCCGGACGTCTTCATCTGACAACATAAAATCCACCCTCCTGATATTCCGACTATATTATCACCAGAAATTCAGACAATTCGAAATACGAAATATTCTCTGCATTCCTGATTCTCATTCGTTCTTCACGCCTATACTCTATGCTACTGAGTGTTCGTGCTCTTCACCTGACCAACCTGAGATACTGGAGCGTCCGGCCAGATCAACGCCTCACTGTCCATGACCCAGGTATGCTCCGACCGAAACACCCGTGAGTCTGGGCCAAAGCGGTCGTCGGCAAGATGAGGAATCATCCAGATGTAGTACATCGCGTAGCCCGGAGCAGCACACTGTGAGTGCGTTACGTGCGGTGGAATTGCGTAGGTGTCGCCGTTCTTCACCTTAAAGACTTCGTCCTCGCACTCTGCATGCCCAAAGCCATGCTCCGGAAAGAACCGGTAATGATAGACCTCCGGCTGTGCGTGATCATGTGGTGGGTAACTCGACCACTTTCCTGGAAAGTTAATTACCTCGCCAAGTACCATTCCACTCTCAGGAGCCGTTGCCGCATCAAAGATCGTCCGGACCACTCGAGTACTGGTATCTTGCATGGTGCCTTCGCCAAAGCGGTCTGAACGGTACATGCCGGGGAGCCAAAGCGTAGGCGCGAATTGCCTATCGTTTACCACCTGCTGAACCGCAAGTTCAGCATACTCGCTGAGGCACGTAATCGCGATCTCAACATCACGTGGAACATGCAGTGCTGTCGGCTCTTCGTCGAGAAGCTGCTGCCTACTGACGGTCTCCGATCGATGAACTCCGTCGGCGATCCAGGTAAAACGGACGCTCCCGGTCATCAACATGAAGGCGCGCTCCTTTTCTCCGGCATTCGTAAACTCATCTGCACGGGCAAGCCGTAAGATGCCAAAGTCCATGTCGATGTACGCACCATCTGCATCAGACCGAATAACCGGAGTTAAACCATTGGGAAAGGGCTTGCCGTCTCGTCTAATAATCATCCAACCTCCCGATTTCACATGATGTAGTTACTGACCTTCTGCATTGTCTGATAATACGATATTTTACCCGCGAATTTCCCATTTGTCAAACTCGAACTTCCTTATGTTCTGCGATATGGCCGGAAATTCGGCTTTACTGTCTTAATATCTGATGATACGTTTAAACCACAGAGGAGACATAACTGTGCCGGAACTGCGAACAATAGACTCACAAGACTGCTGGGTACTCGAATCAAACTGTGTGCAAGCCGCCGTTACCAAACTCGGCGGCATGCTTGGCCCGGTAAACTTTGAACTTGATCAAGGTAAGACGGCACAGCCCTACTGGATCAGCCCCTGGCAAGGAGAACAAGGGGCACCGACAGAGGGGTTACTATCGCCAATGAGGGGAGATTTCTTCTGCCTTCCCTTTGGCATCCACAATGAGTACAAGCACCATACCTTTCCGGTCCACGGGTACACCGCTGCCGAACCATGGGAGAGGATATCGCGAGAGTCATTGTCACCGAAGGCTCACGAGCTCCAACTGCAGATTAAGGTTCCTGGCATGAGTAGAGGCCACCTGGCAACCGTCACAAAACGCATAATACTCAGGGACAACGAAACTGTTATATATAGCCAACACGAAATTGTTGGGTGGAATGGCCCAGCCACAATCGGGCATCACGCGACCTTAAACCCCGGTGAGAAGCCAGACTCAATGCTGCTGAGCACCGCACCGTTTGCTTTTGGCGTAACCCAATCCAATCCGCCGATGTATAATCGGAGCGGAGAGTACAGTGCGTTGGCGCCAGACGCTCTGTTCGACAGTCTCCATGAGGTGCCTAGCATTTGGAACGCCCCCTCCAAAGTCGATTGTTCAAGCTTCCCGACCCGCAAAGGATACTGCGATATTCTCACCTTGTTCGCTCGTCACAGAGAGCCAGGCACCACCATGACACCACACTGGACAGCGGCAGTATTTCCAGACCAAGGATTCCTATGGTTCGCCTTGAAGAACCCCAGAATTCTACCTGCAACCGTCATATGGTCGGAGAACCGTGGCCGCCACTCTCACCCATGGAATGGCCGAACAGTGTGCGTCGGACTCGAGGATGTGTGTGGATACGGTGCGTCGGGCCTCTCAGGCTCGGTGGGCGACAACCTGGCTCGGCGTAAGGGAATTGCAACGTCGCTCAACCTGAATGGCGATACCCCATTCATAGTCAACTACATTCAAGGTATTCTTGCCATCCCTCCTGGTTTTGACCGGGTGAGCGAGGTAGCGTTCTCCCCGAACGGTGCCGAATTTCGTTCCGAATCCGGCAAGACAGCCGCGAGCAGTTTCAATGTTAATTTCGTAATGGAGAGTTAGGGCATGGAGAGTTAGGGCTAAAAAAATGAAAGGCGTAACGCCGCTATTCGGTGGACAGCTGCGCGTTACGCCGTTTACCCCTTACGGGGCCATTCCGGAATTAGAAGTAAATATCGTTCTGTTCTTCCGGATACCCAAATGCCATGTTCCAGATCGTGTTCTTAGACCGCAGGTATTCGTACAAGCCTGCAGCTCCATACTCCCGCCCAATAC
>SLTB01000002.1 GCA_007130155.1 Pseudomonadales bacterium | reverse complement strand
GAGGCAGTACTTGCTCACGTTGACGCCGGTGGTGCCGAGGGTGCGCATTTCCATGTTTCTTCCTCTCTCCTGGGCTCTTGCTTGTTACAGCTGGCCGTCTGTCGAATGGTGGATGCTGCCTTCCAGAACAATGATTCAGATGGCATCCGGCTGAGCGTTTGCCGGCGCGCGTGACCTGGCGGGCAGGCGCTCGAGAAAACTCATGGCCAGCAGAGCCGGCAACATGATGCCAAGAAAGCACCACAGGGCGAGATCATAGTCGCCTGTAGTCTGGCGAATGTGACCGGCAATCAGGGGTCCGATGGCGCTCAAGGTCGTGAAGGGACCTAGCATGCCCATCACCTGCCCGAAGGAGGCGGGACCGAAGCGTGAGCCGACGATGGCCCCGAGCAGGGGCAGAAAACCCCCAGCTGCGAAGCCAAGCAGGACGGCCACCAGCAGCATGCCGAGGAAGCCCGGTTTGCCGAGCATCGTGAGCATCGCACCTGAGAGTATGCCGACGGCAAGCAGATACAGATAGCGATGGTCGAAACGATCGGCCATGGCACCGAAGAACACCTTCGCAAACAACATGACGCCGGCAAAGGTCGAGATCAGATAGGAGGTGCTCTGATCGTCGATACCCATGTCACGGGAGAACGGGCCCAGATTCTGCTGAATACCCCCGAATGCCGTGACCATGGGTGTGAAAGCCAGGATCATCACCCAGAAATTGCGGTTCTTGAGGATGCTCAGGGTCGTGTGCTGGGGAAACACCGGAGCCTGACCGCCAGTCACGGCGTAGTCGGTTTCCGGATCCGGTGTCACCCCCCTTTGTTCCGGCGTATTGCGGACCACGACCCAGACCAGCGGCACCACCACGATCATGATGAGGGCGGCGATCACCAGGTGGGCGCTGCGCCAGCCGAAATTCAGGAACAGGAACGCGACGGTGGGGGCGAGCACGAGCCCGCCCAGGGACGTGCCCACTGTAGACAGCCCGATAGCCAAGCCGCGGCGACCTCGAAACCACTTGGCGGCCAGGGTCTGCGCCGCGAGGGGGCCGGACAGCAGCGTGCCGAGGGTGATCAACGAGGCGTAGACGGCAATGATCTGCCAGAAGGCCGTTGCGCGTGAGATCAGAACGAAGCCCAGGGCTGCACAGGTGGCCCCGGTGCATACGAGAACCCGGATGGACAGGCGATCCATGGCGCGGCCTGCGAAGGGTGCCAGAAAGCCCTGGGTCAGAGTCAGGAGAGTGATACCCCACATGGCCTGACTGACATTGACGTCGAGTTCAGGGTCGGCGATCCACTGGTTGACCCACATGGTGTAGGCGAAGAAGGTGCTGCCAAACAGCACGGCCTGGAATATCAGACCTGTGGTGAGGACATTCCAGCCGTAATACCAGGGCGTCAGTGATCGCGTCACCTTTCAAGTGTCTCCCCAAATGGTTCCGACCCGTGCTCCGGGCCCTGCTTGTCACGACGATGGGGGCATCGTAGGCTATCCGTCAAGCGTGAATGTAAGTTGGTGGCATGAAAGCAGCATCAAATTGGGGAGGGACGCGAATGGGAATGCACGAGAGATTCAGACTCGACGGCAAGGTCGCCGTAGTGACAGGTGGAGGGCGGGGCATCGGTCGCGGCATTGCCCTTGCGTTTGCCGAATGCGGCGCGGATGTGGTGGTGGCGGCGCGCCGCCAGGATGACGTCGATGCCGTTGCAAAGGAAATTCAGGCCATGGGTCGACGCGCCATGGGGGTGTCGTTGGATGTGCTCGATTTCGATGCGGTCCCACGCATGCAGGACAAGGTAATCGAGGAGTTCGGCAGCCTCGATATCTGGGTGAACAACGCTGGTGGCAATCTCGACCGGAAGATGTACGGCCTGCCAGAGATCTCCATGGCGAAGTGGACCGAGCAGATCAATCTGAACCTCAGCAGCAAATTCTGGGGGGCTCAACAGGCTGCACAGCGTATGCCCGACGGTGGTCGCATCATCAGCATCATCTCCGTCGCGGCTCATCATCCCTCGCCGGGTTTCGGAGCCTATTCCGCCGCCAACAATGCCGTGATCTCGATGACCCGGACGATGTCGGTGGAGATGGCGCCACGCAAGATCACGGTCAACTGCATCGCACCCGGTATCGTTGTCACCGACATGCTCGTCGAGACGATGCACATGAGCGATGAGGAAGCGAGGAAATGGGCGGCAGAGCAGAATCCGCTCGGGCGGACGGGTTATCCGGAAGACGTCGCTGCTGCAGCGGTGTTCTTCGCGTCGCCTGCTGCTGAGTGGACCACTGGGCAGTTCATTGACGTTGCAGGAGGTCGTTGATGACGACTTTAAAGGGAAGGAACGCGATCGTTACCGGGGCCGCAGTAGGCCTTGGGCGGTCCTACGCGCAGGCACTGGCTCGCAAGGGCGTCAACGTCATCGGTTGCGACGTTCGCGACGAGATCGAGACACTGCAAGCGGAACTTGAGGGCATGGGTGTCAAGGCCGCCGGCATCAAGGCCGACGTGTCGCTTCCTGCTGATGTCCGCCGCAGCGTGGACGAGGCTATTGCCACCCTGGGCCACATCGACCTGCTGGTGAGCAATGCCGGCACCTGGCTGGGCAGTGTCGCCGACGACGATCTTGACAAGACCTTGAGTGATTACGACAAGGTGGTCGCGACCAACCTCAAGGGCGTTTTTCTGTTTGGGCGGGCGATCATTCCACACATGCTCGAGCATGGTCGTGGTGGAGATATCGTCAATATTTCCACCGACCACGTGAACACCTGCGGTACGCCGTTTCATGTCTGTCCCAAGAACGATCATTGCCCCTGGAAGGACGCGCCTCGGCCTACCAGCGGTGGGACGATCATGGACCTTTACGATGCTGCCAAGTGGGGCATCCACGGTTTGACGTTCGCCTGGTGCAAGGCCCTCGCGCCCAAGGGCATCCGCGTCAACGCCATTGCCATGGGCGCGACCGATTCCAACATGCTGCGTGGTTTCCATAATTTCGAGCCTTCCGAGGAGGAAGTGGCCACATGGATGCGGGCGGAGGACTCCGCCCAAGTATTGACCGACCTGGTCGAGGAAGGCCCGAATGGGCGTAACGGTGAATTCATCAACCTTTGTGTGGGTCGCCATCCACGCCTCGAGCCGGAACTTCCCCATGTCTATATTCTGAAGGAGGACGCCCATGTCATCGCTCGCGGGTAAGGCTGGTATCGTCAGCGGAGCGGCTCAGGGCCTGGGCGTCGGCTTCGCACGTGGACTGGCCCAGGAAGGCGCAGATCTGGTCATGTTCGACGTCCAGCCGGAAATCGAGGCCGTGGCGGCGAACCTGGCGGAGGAAACCGGCCGCAGGGTGATTGGCCTGGTGGCGGACATCTCCAAGCGTGCAGACGTGGAGCGGGTGGTGGGCACCGCACTCGAGCAGTTTGGTGGGATAGATGTGCTGGTGAACAACGCCGGAACCTGGCGGTCCACACCAGTGGACAGTCCCTGGGAGCAGGCGCTCGAGGATTGGGATTTCATCATGGATACCAATCTCAAGGGGCTGCTGATGCTGTCTCGGGCCTGCGTGCCGCACATGAAGGGGCGCGACAATGCCAACATCATCAATATTTCCACCTATTATGTGCTGCCGGCGAAGAGCGCAGGGACCAACCCGCCGAATACTGACCTGTATGCCGCATCGAAGTGGGCCCTGAACGGGTTCACCGATGCCTGGGCCGGCCACCTGGCTGACGAGGGTATCCGGGTCAACGCTCTGTGCATGGGCGCCACCGATGCCCCCATGCTGCGCAATCTCTTCGAAGGCGGGCGGCTGCCGCCCGATCTGGCGGATGTGGTCATGCAGCCGGAGCAGATGGCCGAGCTGATGCTTAAGGTCATCCGTGAGGGCGCCGATGGTCGCAGCGGCGAGAACATCGGGGCCTGGGTGGGTGAACCGGTGGAGCTCGGTCCTCGAAAGGTGCCCCATGAGCGCATCACCGGCTTCAACCAGCGCATCGAGTTGCCGCGGTAGGGGGAGGGCCCTCGTGGGAGTCTGGCCAGAACGTTCGTTCACGCTGTTGCAGAATGAACAAGCGACGCGACGGCCATGACAAGGCCTTGTGGGAGCGCCCTTTGGGCGCGATCAGCGCCGACAGGCGCCGTAATGATCCATTGCGCGCAATGCGCGCTCTCACAAGGGCGTCGTGCGATCAGACCGAACACTTCGCATGCGCCCAGTCCTACCGCGCGGGCTCCGGATTGTACAGCCGTTTGCGGTGTTCCTCGCTGGGCGGAGGGGCATTGTCGAAGAGCCCCTTGCCGGCGGCGCGGCCACGCTGAACCGCCGGTCTGGCGGCGACGCGCTCATACCATTCCCAAAGCTTCGGGAATGGCGTCAGGTCCAGTTCCTGTAGTTCGTACAGGCTGACCCAGCCCCAGCAGGCCATGTCCGCGATGCTGTATTCCTCGCCGGCCAGATAGGGGTGAGACTTCAGTTCGCTGTCCATGATGCCGTACAGACGCCTGACTTCGTTGGTATAGCGGGTGAGGGCGTATTCGTTGGGTGGTGCCACCATCTTGAAGTGGTTGTACTGCCCGGCCATGGGACCGAGTCCACCCATCTGCCACTGCAGCCACTGCAGCGTCCGATATCGCTGGCGCGCGTCGTCGGCGAGAAATCTCGCTGTCTTATCGGCAAGATAGATCAGGATGGCGCCCGATTCGAACAGGCTAACCGGCTCACTGCCGAGCTCTGATGGCGGTGCATGATCGACGATGGCCGGAACGCGGTTATTCGGGCTGATACGCAGGAATGCAGGCTCGAACTGTTCGCCACGTGTGATATTCACCGGTTTCAGCGTATAGGGCAGCCCGCACTCTTCGAGCATGATGCTGACCTTCCACGTGTTCGGGGTCGGAAAGTAGTAGAGATCGATCACCTCAAACCTCCGGCCAGATCACGCGATTCTCTTCCACGAGCATGGCCCGTGAAGCGCTCTGGTCAAGGATGTCTTTTGCCTCGCCGGGAACTTCTCGTTGGGCCCAGGCCCGCTCGAAGCTGGCAATGTCGTTCCACCAGATTTCTTCGAGGCCGTCGAACCAGGCATCCGCATCGCGGGGTATCGTGCGGATAAAGCGGCGTTCTCCGGGCTTCGCGTGCACCAATGGGTGCTTCAAGGCGCGCCAGCGCTGGAGAAAGGTCTCCCGGCTGATGTTTTCGGGGCGTTTGAGAAAGAACATGGCCTTGACCGAACAGGCGATGGGGCCCATCTCCGGTCCTGGATTGATGACCTCTTCGTGGCCAACAAAGCCACGGGAGCGGAACTCCATGAAGCGTGGTTCGTCCAGCCAGGCACCGCTGCGGTACTCCTCGCTCTGACTCATGCCGGCAGCGGCGTCGGCATCATGAACCCAAACCGCCGGGCAACCGTCGCAGGCCTCTGCGAAACCATCGATGGCCACATGCAGGGAGTGGTTCTGTACGTAGCGGTGGATGAAACGTGGCGTCAGCTTGAGCGCTTCGAGGGCGTGTGGGCCACGCCAGTGCTGGTGAAAGTGCTGTATCGACAAATCCCGGCGGCGATCGAGCATGCCGATGATTTTCGGCCTGACATCCATGGCGTTGCCCTCATGCAGATCCAATCAAACTCAGGTAGAGCGCCGTAACGCCCAGCATGGCCAGTACCAGGAAGGTCAGCAGGGCACCAATCATGCGCGGATAGTTGGCGGCCGCTGTGCGTCCCAGCCCCCAGGCGTGAAGCAGCCGAGCGACAAACAGCGTCAGGCCCAGGGCGTGTAGCACTACGGCCGGAGTACCGCCGAGTTCGACGAGCCAGAGCAGAATCAGGGCCATGGGCACGTATTCCAGGAAATTCCCCTGGACGCGTGACATGCGTTCCGCCGTGGCGGCGCCGCGGGTACCGCTGCGGACCTTGTAGCGCAGCACCCACAACGACAGAAACACCAACATCAGTCCATGCAGGCCGGCGTACATCAGGGCTGCCGGTGGCTGCAGGGCGGCTACGGCAGGTCCTGCGACAGCACCTGCGAGGAGGGCAAAGAGGCTGAGCACGCCACCGAATACGACCAGCCCGACGCCAATCCAGGCGTATTGATCGATCCAGCGCAGCAGGAAGCGCGCATCGGCTTCGGCCATACCTTTTGTGGGCGGTCCCTCCGGCTCGCTGCGGCGCAGGGCCCGGGGGGGGCCATTGACCGAAAGCACCAACAAACCGGTGAAGATCAGCGCTATGGCAAGCAGTAACAGCCAGGTGGACATCAGCAGCGTCCTGCCATGGTGGCATCATCGCAGTGATTCATGAATGTTCTCCCGTTCATCAGTTTCTGGCATCAGTTTCTGGATGTCCGATCTTTTTGTGGATGTCCCCTTTCTGGCCCTGGGACTCTAGCCTGGGGCAGCGGGCGGTCACAAGCAGACGTGCTGGAAATTGGCCATAGGCTTTGGTGCGGCGGGAGAATCAGGCATGATTAGTTCCTTTCGGGATGGAAACGGGAGTTCCCATGGGAATGCTCGAGGGTCGGGTGGCCTGTATTACAGGCGGGACACGGGGCATTGGCTTCGCGATCGCCAAGAGTCTGCTGGGGGAGGGCGCCAGCGTCGTGGTGAGTGGACGTAGTGCAGAAAAGGGTGAACAGGCCCTTGCCGAACTTGGCGGGGGGGATCGAACCCAATTCGTCACCTGCGATGTCAAGCAGCGGGGCGATTGTGAAGCGCTGGTGGATGCCACGGTAGAATACTACGGTCGCATCGACATCCTGGTGGCTAATGCGGGCGGCGCGACCGGCCACAATCCAGTGGTGGAATTAAGTGACGAGGCTTTCGAGGACGCGCTGCGCTGGAATCTGTGGCACACCTTCTGGACCATGCGCCGTGCCCTGAAGTACATGCTTCCCCAGCGGCATGGCAGGATCATCAGCATCTCCTCGGTGGAAGGGAAGGTGGGTAAGCCCGGTCTGGCCCATTACGTCACGGTGAAGCACGCCATCAACGGCCTGACCAAGTCCGCCGCGCGTGAGGTCGGAACCGAGGGCATTACCGTCAACGCCATCTGTCCCGGCGCCATCGAGACCGACGTGATGATTGCCGAGGGCCCGGGTGCGGCGGCATCCATGGGCATCACCTATCCGGAACTGGTGGATATGTTCGCCCAGGAATCGGCGATCAAACGCCTCAACGAAGTGGAGGATGTGGCCGCTGTGGCGCTGCTGCTGGCCTCTGACGCCGGCGCCGGTATTACAGGCTCCATGATCTCCGTCGATGGCGGCACGTCACCCTACTGATCCAGGCAGCGAGGACAGCATGAGCAGACTTCAGGGCAAGGTCGCCTGCATCACGGGCGGTACCCGCAGTATCGGGCGCGCCATGGCCGAGGCATTTCTCGCCGAGGGCGCCAAGGTCGTCATCAACGGCCGGGATCAGGCCAAGGGTGAGCAGTGTCTGAAGGAAATCGGAGCAGGGGATCGCGCCGCGTTCTTTCCGGGCGACGCATCCCGTCAGGATGCGGTGGAAGGACTCATCGATTTCACCATCGCCACCTTTGGTCAACTGGACATCTGCTGCCTGAATTCAGGTGGGGTGGTAAACACCGCGCCGGTGGTCGACATGACCGATGAGGAATGGCAGCTGGAGGTGGATTGGAACCTCAATCAGGTTTTCTGGGGTATGCGGCGTGCGTTCAAGCACATGCTGCCGCGACAGACTGGCCGGATTTTGGTGACGTCCTCCGTGGAGGGCAAGCTGGGCAAGCCGGGCATACCTGGCTACGTCGCGACCAAGCACGCGGTCAACGGTCTGGTGAAAGCAGCGGCCAGGGAGGTCGGAACGGCCGGGATTACGGTGAACGCCATACTCCCTGGCCTGATTGAAACCGATATCGTTCAGAATAGCGGTCCCGACACCGCCAAGGCCATGGGCCTGACCTACGAGGAGATGTTGGCGGCGTTTGCGAAGGAGTCCGCCATCAAACGTCCGAATACCGTGGAGGAGGTGGCTGCGGCAGCCGTCCTGCTGGCTTCTGATGCCGCCCGCAATATTACCGGATGCCTGTTTCCGGTGGATGGCGGAACGATGCCCTACTGATGGCGGCGCTGGCGGTGGGTCTCGAGAAACCGGTGCAGATCGCCTATGGCGTGGCCGATCTGGAAGCGGCTGTGGCCCGCTTCAGCCAGCGCTTCGGGGCAGGGCCCTTCTTCGTGATGGAGCACATTCCCCTGGCGGAGGTGCGCTATCGTGGTGGGCCAGGCAGCTTCGACCATTCCTCGGCCTATGGGCAGTGGGGCGACGTCATGGTGGAACTGGTCAAAGACCACACCATCGGCCCTTCACCGGTCCGGGACGTGCTTGGAGAGCGCCCGCAAGGATTGCACCACCTGGCGTACATGGTCGAGGATCTGCACGGGACGATTGCTGCACTGACGGCTCAGGGCTGGCCGGAAGCCATGTGGGCGCGGACCGGCACCGGAGTCGAGTTTGCGTTCTGTGACGCCAGCGCGGATCTTGGCCACATGATCGAACTCTATGAGCCGAGTGAGGGTCTGCTGGGTTTCTATCGCATGGTGCGGGAAGCGGCTGACGGCTGGGGTGGTCGGGAGCCGCTGCGGCGGCTGTAGCAGCCCACGAATGCCCCTGTTGCTGTCGCAACAGGAGCCTGGGAGATCGGCCGGCATGGTCTATCGCGCGCAGTGCACGCTCCCACACCTTTCGACCACTGGCGCCACCAAGCCCGCAGTGCGGGCAAGGATGCTCTCAGCGCTCGCATACCCTTCGATCACACGTGCGACCTTGTTGGAGTGGGAGCCCACAGGGAGGGTGTCGCAAAACTCAGCGTGGCGCCCCTGTGGGAGCGGATTTATCCGCGAATGACCCCGCAAGTCATTGATTTATGGCAGTCCATTCGCGGCTGAAGCCGCACGGAGTCTTGCCAACCTTTTGCGACACCCTCCAGGGCGGCGATTGCGCGCAGCGCGCTCGAAGACCCTTGTGGCTGCGTCAGCATGGAACCCGATTTTGCAGCCCTGCCGATCCGGGTGCCTGGACAGGCACCTGGTGGCGTCTCGGGCCGGGCGCGTTCAAGCGTGGATGCGCACGGGCAAGGAGAGATAACCCTTGACGAAGGCAGAAGGCACCCGCTGGGGCTCGCCCATCACCTCAACGTGCTTGAAGCGCTTCATGATCTCTTCCCAGACGATGCGCAGCTGCATCTCCGCCAGTCGATTGCCCATGCAACGATGGATGCCATAACCGAATGACACGTGCTTACGGGCATCCTTGCGATCGATGATCAAGTCGTTCGGGCGATCCCAGGCGCTCTCGTCACGGTTGCCGGACACATACCACATCACCACCTTGTCGCCCTTGCGGATCAACTTGCCGCCGAGCTCGTGATCCTCCAGGGCCCGACGGCGCATGTGCGCCAGCGGCGTCTGCCAGCGGATGATTTCGGCCACCATGTTCGGGATCAGGGACGGGTCCTGCTTGAGCTTCTCGTATTGATCGGGGAACTGATTCAAGGCCAGGACGCCGCCGCTGATGGAATTGCGGGTGGTGTCGTTGCCGCCGACGATGAGCAGGATGAGGTTGCCGAGGTACTCCATGGGTCCCATGTTCCGGGTCGACTCGCCGTGGGCGAGCATGGACACGAGATCGTTGCCCGGCTTCTTGTTCACGCGCTCGTTCCACAGCCCCGTGAAGTACTCCAGGCACTCGACGAGTTCGGCCCGGCGTTCTTCTTCGGTCTCGATGAGCCCCGCACCGGGGCGGGCGGTGGCCACATCGGACCAGCGGGTCAGCTTGCGCCGCTCCTCGAAGGGGAAGTCGAACAGGGTGGCCAGCATCTGGGTGGTCAGCTCGATGGAGACCCGGTCGACCCAGTCGAAGGTCTCGTTGCGCGGCAGTTCGTCGAGAATCCGGCCGGCGCGCTCGCGAATGATCGGCTCGAGCTGGGCCAGATTGCGGGGAGCGACGACACCGACGACGGTGTTGCGCTGCACATCGTGCTTGGGCGGGTCCATGGCGATGAACATGGGCAGCTGGAAGTCCTCGTCCTGATCGGCAATGGTGATGCCGCCTTCGGAGGAGAAGATCTTGTGATGCGTGTCTACGTACATGATGTCGTCGTAGCGGGTGACGGACCAGTAAGGTCCGAACTCGCTCTCGGCGGTGTAGTGAACGGGATCCTCGCGGCGCAGGCGCGTGAACACGTCCCACTGGGCGTTCTGCCGGAACCGTTCAGGGTTGGCTGGATCCAGGGACTCCAGGGGTTGGTCCCAAACGCTTGCCCCGGCGTTGCTGTCTAAGCGCACTTCGCTCATGGTGCCCTCCGCGGAAGATGAGTCGCTGCTCATAAAGAACGCGTACGATCCTGATTCCGCGAGTCCTTGTCAAACGAAACCCGCAGGACTTGGGGGTGCGTATCGGTTGCTTTGCACGGGGCGGATCTGTAACGCTTGAGGCTAATGCACGTGAATCAGGGGAGAGGCAGACGAATGGTGAAGCTGGCGGACAAGTTTGATACCTGGGAACCCATCGACGCGGATGACGCGGCCATTGCGAAAGCCCTCGAGCATGCCAATATTCCGGCACTGATGGCGGCTCTGGTGCATATCACCGGAGATCCCGGGGTGATCCGCGGGAGCATTCGCCCAAGCAGCGATTTCTTCGGTGATGCCCATGGTGGCATCGGCGAGGCGGAGCAGGCGAAAGTGCGTGCTGATGCGCTCGAGGCGCTCAAGGCCTACCGTGACCGCGGTTGCACGCTGCCGTCAGATCCCGAGAATGCCGTGGTTCGCGAGATCATGGACTTCCTCGCCGGTCAGCCGCTGCCCGCAGACTACGAGGATTTCCTCATGAGTGAACTCTCCATGGGGGGCGAGGATCCCTATTGGCCGCCGGAAGTGGATCGCATTCCTGCCGACCGCAGGCATGAAGCTCATGTCCTGGTCATCGGTGCCGGTATGTCCGGATTGCTGGCAGGCTATCGCCTCAAGCAGGCCGCCATTCCGTTCACGATCATCGAGAAGAATGAGGACGTTGGCGGGACCTGGCTGGAGAACACCTATCCCGGCTGCCGGGTGGACAGTCCCAATCACACCTACTCCTATTCCTTCGCTCCCAACGACTGGCCGCAGCACTATTCTCCTCAGCCCGTGCTGCTCGATTATTTCCGGCGCTGCGCCGAGGAAATGGACATCCGTGATCACATCCGTTTCGGCATCGAGGTGGACCGTGCCGATTACGACGAAACCAGTGCCACCTGGAGCGTCAGTGGACGCAATGCCCAGGGCGTCGTCGAGTCCTTTGCGGGGAACGCCATCATCTGTGCTGTTGGCCAGCTCAACCGGCCGCGCTTACCGGACATCCCGGGGCAGGAGAAGTTCGCCGGGCCGTCCTGGCATTCAGCCCGCTGGGAGCACGAGCACGACCTCAAAGGCAAACGCATCGCGGTGATCGGAACCGGTGCCAGTGCCTTCCAGTTCGTCCCGAGAATCGCCCCCGATGCCAGTGAAGTGGTCATATTCCAGAAGTCGCCACCCTGGGTGAGTCCGCGGGAGGAGTATTACCAGGATATTCCCAAAGGGAAGCACTGGCTGCTGAATCACGTTCCTTACTATGCCAAGTGGTATCGCTTCCTGATGTTCTGGCGCACCGCCGAGGGTCTTCTCGAGCATGTCCGCAAGGATCCGGACTGGAATGACACGGATCTCGCAGTAGGACGCAGCAACGCCGAGCTGCGAACCCTGCTGGAGGGCTATATCACTGAGGTCCTGGCCGATCGCCCCGATCTCATTGCCACCCAGATTCCCGACTATCCGCCTGCAGGCAAGCGCATGCTGGTGGATGACGGCACTTGGCTGAGGACCCTGAAGAGGGACAATGTCACGGTGATCACCGAAGGCATTGCCGAGATCACCGAATGCGGCCTGAAAACGGCGGATGGCCTTGAGCACGAAGTGGACGTCATTGTCTACGGTACCGGGTTCCACGCCAGTCGCATTGCCTGGCCCATCGAGTTCCATGGCGTTGCTGGCGTTGAACTGCAGCAGCAATGGTCGGGTGATCCCAAGGCCTATCTGGGCATCACTGTCCCGGGCTTTCCGAATCTGTTCCTGATGTACGGTCCTAATACCAACATCGTCGTCAACGGCAGCATCATCTTTTTCTCGGAGTGTGAGATGCGCTACATTCTCGGCTGCCTGGCGCTGCTTTTGGAACAAGGGTATGCCGCCATGGACTGCCGTCAGGACGTGCACGACGCCTACATCGATCGCATTGATGCTGGCAATGCCAATATGGCCTGGGGTGCACCCAAAGTCATCAGTTGGTACAAGAACGAACAGGGACGGGTGACCCAGAATTGGCCGTTCACGCTCAAGGAATTCTGGGAACTCACCCGGCGCCCGGACCCCAGTGACTACCATTTGATTCCACCTCCGCAACCGGCACGAAAGAGGGCCTGAATATGCGACGCGCCGCCATCGTCACTCCCCTGCGTACGCCTGTTGGGCGCTTCCTGGGTGCCTTGCAGTCGCTACCGGCGGAGGAGCTTGCGGCGGTGGCCATTCGCGCATTGGTCGATCGCAGTGGCATTGATCCGACACGCATCGATGATGTGGTGCTCGCCCAAAGCTATGCCAACAGCGAGGCGCCCTGCATCGGCCGTTGGGCCGCACTGGCTGCGGGTCTGCCCATAGAAGTGCCGGGGTTCCAGGTGGATCGACGTTGCGGAGGCGGCCTGCAGGCCATCACCACGGCAGCGATGATGGTGCAGACAGGTGCTGCGGACGTGGTGCTGGCGGGTGGCGTCGAGAGCATGAGCAACATCGAGTACTACACGACGGCCCTGCGTGGTGGCGCCCGCTCCGGCAACGTGAATCTCTACGACCGCCTCGATCGGGGCCGTGAGCGTTCTCAGCCGGAAAGTCGTTTCGGGGTGATCTCGGGAATGATCGAGACCGCTGAGAATCTTGCAAAGGATTACAAGATCAGTCGTGAGGACAGCGATGCTTGGGCGGCAGAGAGTCATCAGCGTGCGGCGGCGGCCTGGGAGGCAGGGAAGTTCGCCGACGAAGTGGTGCCGGTAAGCGTACCTCAACGCAAGAGTGACCCTGTGCTGGTGGCGCGTGACGAGGGCTTCCGGGCCGATACCACGGCGGAGTCCCTGGCGAGGCTGCGGCCGTTGATGAGGGATGGCGTGGTGACAGCTGGTAATGCCAGTCAGCAGAACGATGCGGCCGCAGTCTGTCTCGTCGTGGCGGAGGATTGCCTGGCTGAACTCGATCTCAGCCCCATGGGCTACCTGGTGGGGTGGGCGGCGGCGGGTTGCCATCCGGCCACCATGGGCATTGGACCGGTTCCCGCGGTGGCGCGGCTGTTCCAACGTACTGGACTGGGCTGGGACGACATGGACTTGGTGGAACTCAACGAAGCCTTCGCGACGCAGGTGCTCGCCGTTCTGGCGGCCTGGGGTTGGGACGACCGCTCCCGGCTCAACGTCAACGGTTCGGGAATTTCGCTGGGTCATCCCATTGGTGCCACGGGTGTTCGGATCATGACCACACTGCTGCATGAGCTCGGCCGCCGGCGCGGACGCTATGGCCTGGAAACCATGTGCGTGGGTGGGGGGCAGGGCATTGCCGCCATCTTTGAGCGCGCCTGAGTGGTCGAGGCTGACCTATCGCTACCGTGGGAACGGCTTCAGAGGGTGTCGCAAAACTCAGCGTGGCGCCCCTGTGGGAGCGGATTTATCCGCGAATGACCCCGCAAGTCATTGATTTCTGGCAGTCCATTCGCGGATAAATCCGCTCCCACGG
>SLTB01000104.1 GCA_007130155.1 Pseudomonadales bacterium | reverse complement strand
CACGGTCACGTCTGTCGTCTGGCGATTCATGAGTCACTCCTTCCGGAATGCGTCCGCACAGGAAACGCTGATTTATCATTGTTCTCTTCTGCATATGGCTGCCGCTCGCGAAACAATTGCGCTATCGGGCTGGGAAACTACATGGACGGACTTTTTCAGCAACCTGTCAGGGAGGCTCTCATCCGCGCAGTGGTTGTCACGAAGGGAGACATCATCGCGATACAACTTCATGCTGCACGGCCCCTCAGTCGGGCTCGACTCCGGCAGGCCGGTCGCGATCCAACCCACGTTGGGGCGCACTGTGGGGAAAGGCCTGGAAAATCCTCCTCACGGCACGTTCGGCACCAGTTCTCGGATCGTCCAGCAGCTTCTGAGCGGCGCTGCCCTCAAGGATGCCTTCCCACACCAACTGGTCACGGGCGGCGTCCACCAGATCGATATGCAGGGTCCCAACGGTGTACTGAGTGATGTCCCGGTCCATCGGATACGCCCCCCAGACGCCATACCAACCGCGGCGGTAGCCGTAGTACATGCTCAAGCTCGGCCGTTCGGTTATGCGTACCTGCTCCCGGGTGCGAACGAAGAAGTTGACCAGCAGATCTGGATCACTCGAGGGCACGTAGCCGCGCAACTCCAGTGCACGTCCGACCTCCGCCTGCAGGTAACGGGTCACCAGCGACGTATAGTCGCCCTCATCGGTCCCCGCACGTGCCACGAAGCCGTAGCTGCGATAGTTCGAGAAATCCGCCTCATCGTCATAGAGGGTCCGTACCGGGGACGTCGTGGCACAGGCTGCCAGCAGGAACGCGGCGGCGATCAGCGGCGATATGATCTTAAAGGCTCCCATACGGGTTCTCCTCGACCGTTTCGCGCAGTCTGCGTTCCCTGCCGGGCCATCGCATTGACGACGGACAATTGAAGTTGCGCTTTACACCACGCCGACATCCCCTTGCGCTGCGCGCGCCTGGCGCTCCACCTCCTCGATCAGTCCGTCAGTGGTTCGACGCAGCAACTCGAGTTCATCGATAGAGAGGTCATCGAGGCGCTCAAGGTTGTACTCGATCGTGTCGACGATCTGCCGTGCCGGACGCTGCAGAGGACGCATGAAGTACCCGGTGACAGTGGCCACCACCGTGCCGAAGAACAGCAACGAGCCGAGGACAATCCAAACGGCACCAACCGCCTGGCCCCAGGAGCTGACTGGAACCGGCGCAATACCCGCAGTGGAAAACGCCGCAACACCCCAGTAGAGCGCAAGGCCGAGCGAGCCGATTCCCGACTCGGGGACCTGACGCTCGAAAAGGAACAGGGCAACGGAAAACGTGAGCCACAGCGTGACAAGCAGCAGCACCATGCCGACAAGTGGCGTATGGGCACGGACATCTTGAAGGAAGTGCCGCATAGGCACCTTGCGGGTCATGATGGACTCCTCCATCCGGCGACAGCCATCACCGAGGCCGCTACATGACCTGCGGCGATCAGCTCCGGGGCATGCGCTCGGCCGTGCGGACCATCTGCGCCGCATAGCCCCATTCATTATCGTACCAACTCATGAGCTTCACCAGATTGCCGTCCACGACGCGAGTCAGCGTCCGATCACCTCCATCACCGGCGCGCTGCAGTTGGTGGTGCAACTGGCACAGGAGACCATCTCCGCGTCAGCCACATCGTTCACGCCATTGACCACGAAGGGGATGCCGCCGCCCTTTGCCGGCGCTGACAGGATCACCTTTCCGGCGCCGGCCTCGAGGTGTTTCTCCAAGTCTTCCTTCCGGGTGAACAGGCCGGTGCAATCGAACACGAGGTCGATGCCCATGTCCGACCATGGCAGACGCGCGGGATCCTCTTCGGTCAGGACCCGATAACGTTTGTCGCCCAGCAGAAGCTCGTCTCCTTCGCTCCGCACCTCCTCGGGGTAACGTCCATAGAACGAGTCGTACTGAAGCAGGTAGGCCAGATTTTCTGGCATCCGCCACATCGTTCACCGCCGCCAGTTCCAGATCAGACGTCTGGTGCGCCAGCTTCAGTGTCGCCCGGCCAATCCGCCCCAGCCCGTTGATAGCCACTCGCACCGCCATGATGGCAGTTCTCGCTCACTCGCCCTGCAAGGGGGAAATGCGCTCCACACCAGCAGCCCGGAGAAATTCGAGCGTTGACGGCAGTCAACGCTGCCCCGAAAGACTCCTAGCCTGCCGAGGCTAAGGCTGCCGTCCAAGCGATGAACGGCCTTCGTCGTGATCATCGCTTGGATTCGGAATTCGCAACGAGCTGGTTATACAACCAAGCGAAAATCCAGAAAAGAAAGAAGGACATGACGGCTCCCTCGATCATCCCAGCGATGATTCCGCCCAACGTCAGGGAGAAAAACATGTGCCAGGCTTCCATCATCTCCACTGCGCCCATGTACACACCGAAATTGCCGAGTAGCCCCAGAAGCATCATGCCAACGAGAGCAACAATGGCTGCGGAACCCCCGAAAGCGAAAGCATTCAAATGGTTCATGAATTTTCCTTTTTGCGTTTGCAACGTTCGACCCTAGGAGCTTCGCTGGCGGATGGCAACCGTACGCCGCTCGACAAGACCGCGAGGTGAACGGCGCCAGCGTCGCCGCCATCCGCTGGCGGGCGGCGCGGCTTGACAGCGAGCAGGGCCGCTCAATTATCGTGGGGATGGGCATGGGGTTGGGCGCGGGCGTAGCGCCGCTTGAGCAGCAGCGAGTTGCTGATCACCGACAGCGAACTTGCCGTCATGGCGATCACGCCAATCATGGGATGCAGAAGCCCGGTGGCGGCAATGGGAATGGCGGCGACGTTGTAGCCGCTGGCCCAGATCAGGTTCTGGACGATCTTCGAGAAGGTCGCCCTCGACAGCTGCATGGCATCCACTACGGCGGTGAGCTCGCCGCGCACCAGAGTCACGTCAGCCGCCTCGATGGCCACGTCCGCCCCGGCACCGATGGCGATCCCCACATTGGCCTGCTTGAGGGCGGGGGCGTCATTGATGCCGTCGCCCACCATGGCTACATGGTCGCCGTGCTTCTCCTGAAGTCGCCTGATGGCATCTACCTTTCCATCGGGGAGTACCTCGGCCTGGACCTCATTGATGCCCACCTCGTCGGCCACGGCCCGCGCCGCGCGCTCGTTGTCGCCGGTGATCATCACCACGTGCAGGCCCAGGTCGTGCATGCCTCGGATGGCCTCCTTCGACCCCTCTTTAAGGGTGTCGGCCACGGCCACCAGCCCCAGTGCTTTGCCATCGGCAGCCACAAGGACCACGGTGCGCCCCTTCTCTTCCAGCTCCTTCTTGGCCTCATCGAGTTCATCAAGGCCGCTTACACCTTCTTCCTCCAGCAGGCGACGGTTGCCGATCAGCACCTTCTCGTCACCCACCTTGCCCGAAACCCCGCGGGCACCGGTGGACTGAAAATCGCTGACTTTCTCAGGCTTGACGTCACGTTCGCGTGCGCCCTTGACGATGGCCTGGGCAATGGGGTGCTCCGAGGCGTCCTCCACGCTTGCTGCAAGTGTCAGCAGATGTTTCTCCTCGACACCCTTTGCAGTCACCACATCGGTGAGTACGGGCTCGCCCCGGGTGATGGTGCCGGTCTTGTCGAGGACGATCACCCTGATGTCCTTGAAGGTCTGGATCGCCTCACCGGAGCGGATCAGGATGCCGCGCTCGGCGCCGATGCCCGAACCCACCATCAGCGCCGTGGGGGTGGCAAGTCCCAAGGCACAGGGGCAAGCGATGACCAACACCGCAATGGCGGCCAGTATTGCAAGGATCGGCTTGGGCGCGGTGGGATCCACCCAGGGCAGAAAGCTCGCCCCCCACTCGAGGATCGGGCGCAGGGCGTCACCCGCGACCAGCCAGATCAGAAAGCTCGCCATAGCGATCACCAGTACCGCCGGCACGAAGCGTCCGGTCATGCGGTCGGCGAACTCCTGGATTGGCACCCGTGAGCCCTGGGCCTCGTCGATGAGCTTCACGACCTGGGAAAGGAAGGTATCGCCGCCGACCCGTGTAGCCTTCACCTTCAGGCGCCCCTCCTTGTTGATCGTGCCGCCGATCACCGCGTCGCCCTCGCTCTTGTAGACCGGCACCGACTCGCCGGTGGCGATGGACTCGTCCAGATGGCTCTCGCCCTCGGTCACCTCACCGTCGCTGGGAATCTTCTCACCGGGGCGCACGATCATGATGTCGCCCGGAGAGAGCTCCTTCACTGGCACTTCCCGCTCCTCACCGTCGCGTTCGACCCGAGCTGTCTTGGCACTCATGTCCATCATCCGCCGGATGGCTTCGGACGCACGTCCCTTGGCCATGGCCTCGAGATAACGCCCCACCAGATGAAAGGTCATGATGGTGGCGGCCATCTCGACAAAAGAAGTCATGGGGGTCAAGAATCCCATCAGCCCCAGCACATAAGGCGGAAGGCTGCCCATGGAGATCAGCACGTCCATGTTGAAGGTGCCGTTCTTCAGCGATCGCCACGACGCCTTGTGTGTGGCCAAGCCTCCGTGGAGGAACACCACCGGAAAGGCAAGCAGGGCGATGATGGCGAGGTAGGCCGGGATCGCCACCCAGAACATGTGCACCATCATCAGGATCATGATCAGGGTGGTGGGGATGGCAGCAATGATCAGGCGCTTTTTTGCCTCATCGAGGTAGGCCTGCTCGATGCGGCTGTCTTCGCCTTCCACCTCGCCTTCCCGCTGGTCGTGCACCGCCTTGACGTCGTAACCGGCACCCTCCACGGCCGCCTTGAGAGCCTCGCCGTCTGGGCCTGCTTCCTCGTTCACGTTCACCTTGACCCGGTGACTTGCGATATTGGTCTTGACCCCCTCGACACCGTCGAGGCGCTCGAGGGTTTTTCGCACGATGCCGGCGCAGTGGTCCGAACCCATGCCAGGCACAGTCAAGATGATGGTGATGGTCTTGTCACTCATATGCGCCTCTCTGGCCCATGCTCAGCAAGGCTTTCAGGCTATTCGTATGAAAGAGTGGGGGACGATCCTTCGAAATCCTTGCGACACTAAATGTTTGGCGTATTAGAAATTGGCGTATGTGAGCCAGCCTACGCGGAGGAAGCACCCACCACCAGCTTGCTGGTGTCGGGCAAAAGCTCGAGGCCAAGACTTATCCGGCAATCACGCGGATGCAGGAATCGCCTGATCGTGTGGACGTGGAGAAAAAGAACTGAAAACGGCGCGGACGCACCTTCCCCGTCGGGCGGACGTGACAGCGTGTACCGTCGAATATTAGTTTGCTGTCACCACAGCGAGTGCTCACCCGCAGCCAAGCTCACCGCGATGCGAACTTCCGCGCGCCCTGTCTTTACCGGCATCTCCACGCCCTCGCTTCGCGCATCGGTGAGATATGCGGACTAGAGCCAGCGCATGAGCCCAACCTCGAACGGATGCTGAAGCAGCGCATGATGGGGGTAGATGCGCACCCGGATGCCATACAGGCCGTTGTCCGGCGGCAACAGTTCGAGGAAGAAATCATGCGCGCCATCAACCGCCACGGATTCGGCACTGAAACGGTAGACATGACGCGCCGAGCTGCTGCCGTCGCCGGAATTGAGCACGCACTCTACTGCCACGTCCTCGGCCGTCAGGCCATTTAATGCGACCCGCAGCCGCAGTCGAGCGATGGCCCCATGCTCGAGTATCGTCGGCGGCGGTTCTGACCAGGCCAGGGTGACACCCGACCAGGCCTCTCGGACACGCTGTTTCCAGCGCGCCAGCCCCAGAGCCGCAGCCCCATCGTCGGCTGCGAGCACCCTGCCGAGCCTGGCCGCCGGCCGGTACATCCGAGTGGCGTAGTCGAGCAACATGCGCTCGGCATTGAAGCGCGGCAACACCGTGTACATGGATCGCTTGGATCGGGCCACCCAATCCGGTGAGTAGCCGCCCGGACCGATGTCGAAATAGCTCGGAACCACCTCGTGCTCGAGCAGGTCGAGCAGTTCCTCCGCCTCGAGCCGATCGCGGTGCTCCGCGGCAACGTGACCATCGTGCGGCGCAATCCCCCAACCGTTGCCACCGTCGAAACCTTCCGCCCACCAGCCGTCCAGAACGCTGAGGTTGATCACGCCGTTGATGGCGGCCTTCTGCCCGGAGGTCCCGCTGGCCTCCATCGGATACTCCGGCGTGTTCAGCCATACGTCCACGCCGGTCACCAGCTTCCGGGCAAGGGCCATGTCATAACCTTCCAGCAGAAACACACGGTCCCTGAAGGGCGGACGCTGGGCAATCTCGTGCAGCCTTGTGATCAGGGCCTGCCCGGACAGGTCGTGAGGATGGGCCTTGCCGGCAAACAACAGAATCACCGGGCGCTTTGGGTCCGACAGGAGCCGGCCGAGTCGCTCCTCATCCTCGAAGATCAGCAGCGCCCGCTTGTAGGTGGCGAAGCGCCGGGCGAACCCGATGATCAGTGGCCGGGTGTTCTCCAGGGAGAAGGTCCGGAGCATCGCCTCGATGCGGGCTTCAGTCTGGTTTTTGCGACGATACTGCTCGAGTAACCAGGTCCCGAGTTGGTCCAGGACGTCGCTCTTCAGGGACTGCGCCAGACTCCAGAACCGGTGGGCCGGGATGGCCTCGATGGTCTCCCGCCAGAAGTCCTGATCACACAAGTGCCGACGCCAATCCGGATTGCGTGAATCGAACAGTCCGACCCACTCCCGCGCCAGGAAGGTCGGGATGTGTACACCGTTCGATACGGAGACCAGGGGGTTCTCGGCAGCGTCGATCTGGGGCCAGACGTAGGCTTCCATGCGAGCCGCGACGTCCCGATGGACGGCACTCACCCCGTTGTGCTGGCGGGAGCCGCGCAAGGCCAGGGCGGTCATGTTGAACGCGCCCCGGGCCTGGGGGGATTCTCCGAGCGCCAGCAGCTGTGTCACAGGAACGCCGAGGGCTTCGGCCGCAGGTATCAGATGACGCTCGGCCAGCTCATAGGGAAACAAGTCATGACCAGCAGGGACGGCAGTGTGGGTGGTAAAGACGGTAGCCGCCGCCGTCGCCTCGAAAGCAGCACCGAAATCCATCCCGGCTGCGACCCACTCCCGGCAGCGCTCCAGGATCAACAACGCCGGATGTCCCTCGTTGATGTGCCACACCGCAGGCGCGAGGTCGATGGCACGCAGCGCGCGCACGCCACCGATGCCCAGCACCATCTCCTGCTCGATACGCGTGCAGCGATCACCGCCGTAAAGCTGATAGGTGATCTGACGGTCTTCCGGACGGTTCACGTCGACGTTCGAATCGAGGAGATAGAGCGCAATCCGCCCGACGGCGGCCCGCCAGATGCGCAGCGCCACCATGCGGCCCGGAAGCTCCACGTGAACCTGGAGTTCCGACCCGTCAGCTGCACGGACGAGGTGAACAGGCAGATCCGCCAGATCGAACGGCCGATAGTCGATCTGCTGAACCCCGTCACGGGTAAGGGTCTGGTTGAAAAATCCGACGCGGTACATCAGGCCCACCGCCACGAAGGGCAGATCGAGATCGCTGGCTGCCTTGCAGAGGTCACCGGCGAGGATGCCAAGCCCGCCGGAGTAGAGTTGCAGGCTCTCATGCAGACCGTACTCCATGCAGAAGTACGCGATGGTTTCGCTGCCCGCCTGGAGCCCCTCGATGCTCTGCCGAAAACTTGCCGGCGCCGACTGAAGATAGGCGTCAAAAGTACCGAGGACGTCATGGCACTGGTGCAGGAACTCCCGGTCCCGCGCCAGGCCATCGAGGCGCTCCTGGGAAATGCGACGCAGGAACACCTTCGGATTGTGGTTGCAGCTCCGCCACAACTCCGGGTCCATGCGGAAGAACAGGCCGCGTACCCGTCGATCCCAGCCGTAGAGCAGGTTGTCGGCCAGCTCATGGAGTCGCGCCAACTCAACCGGCAGGCGGGCACGAACTTCCAGCGAATGGTCCGATGCAGTCATGGCATGTTGCCCTCACAAGCTGGCTGGTGCGGGCATTCTCCACGCCGCTGAAGAGCGTGGCGTTGATCAACGTCAATGCCGACCACCTCGCTCCCGCCCGCAGCGTGCCGAGAACGATGTCGCAGTCCTCGTGGCCGCCGTACACAGCCCCGATCCATCAAGATCCCCGGCAAATACTGGCCGACATCGGCCCCGGCGTCACCAGGGCCGCTTCGGCGCGGCCATGCTGTCCATGGGTGAGATGAATGAGCTGGAGCACAGCGGAATCACCGACCTGATCGGCGGTCTAGACTCCTGCTTCGAGGTTAACCCGGAGCCCGGAATCGATCGACGGCCGGTTGCTGAGCTGGTCGGCGGGTCAGCGGTTGTAACCGGAGACCATTTGGGTTACAGATACCTCCGTTTGGCTAAGGACAGGGCCGGCTGGGGACATCGAGGCAAGTTTGGAGCACCCGTCGACTGACTTCAGATCGGGCAACAGTAGGGAACAGGAGCAGGCCCTGCTCAAAGCCCTGATCCATCATTCGGAACTGCTGATCGTCGTCCTGGATCTCAAGGGTCGGGTGATCGGATTCAACAATGCCTGCGAGTTGCTCACCGGCTTCAAAGCCTCCGACATCATGGGCCAACCGATCTGGACGACGCTGATCCCCGGGGTCGAGGTGGCCGCAGTTCAGAACGCGACAAAAGACATCGTCGCAAGCGGACTCCCGAGCACCTTCGTCAGCCACTGGCTCACCAGCGATGGCCGGGAGCGCCTCATCCACTGGCGCAACACGGCGCTGCTCGATACGGACGCCAAGCCTCAGCGGATTCTCAGCAGCGGCATCGACATCACCTTTCAGGAACAAAGCGAAACGGAGCGCAGGCACGGGATCAAGGAGCTGCAGAAACTTGTCGACAACCTCCCGGGCCTCATTGCCCGTCTCGATCGCGACTTCCGCGTTCGCTTTATGAGTGTGCACTCCCTCGACTGGTTCGGCCTCGACGTCAATGCTCAGATCGGCAAGCCTATCCAAGATGTGATCGGCGTCGAAGCGTTCAAAGTTCTCGTGCCCAGCTTCGCACAGGCGCTCGCCGGCTACGACTCCCGCTACCGCGGGGTCGTGCCCTACGCCCATGGCGGCAGCAGGTTCATCCACAGCACCTGCATGCCGAGCCGTGACGAACACGGCAAGATCGACGGCATCTACATCTCGGCCGTAGACATCACCGATCAGCAGCAACTCCGCCGCCAGCTGTCGGACGAAACACGCCGCAGCCGGACTATCCTCGATCACGCCATAGACGGCACCATCATCATCGATGAGCACGGAATCATCCAGCACATCAACCCGGCCGCCCAGCGCATCTTCGGCTACGAGGCAGCAGCGGTCCTCGGCCACAACGTCAAACTGCTGATGCCGCAAACGGACCAAGGCCATCATGACGACTACATCCGACGCTACCTCGACACCGGCGAGGGCCGGATCATCGGCAGCGGCCGCGATGTGACGGGACGCCACCGCAACGGCTCGCCAATCGACCTCCACCTTTCCATTGCAAGTTTCACGGAGAACGACCAAACGTTCTTCGTCGGGTTCACCAGCGACATTAGCGAGCGCAAGGCGACCGAGCGCCAGTCAGCGCAGTACCTGCGGGAGCTGGCCCACCTCGACCGCCGGGCCGGACTCCACGAGCTGACCTCGGGCCTCGCCCATGAACTGAGTCAGCCCCTGACTGCCATCCGCGCCACCACTGAGGCCTGCCTCACGCTCTCCAAAAAAGGTCAGCTTACGCCGGAGTCGATCAACAGGGCGCTGCAAGAGATTGATCTGCAGGCGTCACGCGCCAGCGAGATCATCCAGGAGGTCCGCAGCTTTCTGCGCAAGGAGGATCAGTCAAGCACCGGCACTCACGACACCAGCACCATGATCGACAAGGTACTCAAACTCCTGTCCCACGAGATCGAATCGACAGGGGTCGAAGTTGTCCGCAAGCTGAACGATCCCATCTGTCACTGCATGGCCAATCGGGTGCAGATCGAGCAGGTCCTGTTCAATCTCATCCGCAATGCGGTGGAGGCCATGGCCGAAACGGACGGTGAGCGGGTCCTCGAGATCGAGAGCCGTTTCGACCAGGACGCCGCGAGCTGCAGCATCATGATCACCGACAGCGGGCCCGGCATCGCCGATGCGCATTTGGAACGGCTGTTCGAGCCGTTCTTCAGCACCCGACCCCAAGGCCTGGGTCAGGGCCTTTCCATCTGCCGGTCCATTATAGAGCATCATGGCGGAACATTGACGGCAGCGAACGTTGCCGGGCGTGGTGCCTGCTTCACCCTGGTGCTGCCGTCTTCCCAGGAAGGAAACGATCATGGCAGCGGGGAAAGCTGAACAGGGCACCGTCCTCATCGTCGATGACGACAGAGCCGTCCGAGACGGGCTTCGCATGCTTATCGACTCCGCCGGCTTCGCCACAAAGACCTTTGCCTCCGGGCAGGAGTTGCTGGACTGGACACCGCCCGATAAGCCGGCGTGCCTCCTGCTCGATCTGCACATGCCAGGCATGAACGGACTGGAAGTACAGCAGACGCTGCAGGCCCGCAATTGGGACATCCCCATTATCTTCCTCACGGGCAAGGGGCATCTCCCTGAAGCGGTCAAGGCCATTCGAAACGGTGCGCTGGACTTCCTGGAGAAACCGACCTTCACTCGCCAGCAGCTGCTCGAACGCATCGAACAGGCCATCTTCAGGCATCGCGGGTCCCTCCAGCGCAGGAAGGAACGCCAACAGATATGTGAGCGGATCGCCCGACTCACCCGCCGGGAGCTCGAGATCGCCAGGCTGGTCGCCGGGGGTCTGGCCAACAAGGTCATCGCGGTCGAGCTCGGTATCAGCGAGCGCACCGTCGAAGTGCACCGCGGCCGGGCCATGAAGAAGCTCGAGCTGCGCCAGTTGGCAGATCTGGTGCGCATGGAGGACATCCTCGGCCAGTCCTGAGCTGCGCTTGGCCCCCTGCTGACACGAGCTTTCTTTTGGCCAAAGAGTGACCAAACGCAATGCCCGGTGCCCGAGAACGATGCATCCTGGCAACATGTTGAACCAACGCAGAATGTGACACCCATGGACCCGACCACACCGCTTGTCTACGTCGTCGATGACGATTCGGGTGTCCGAGCGGCACTTGCCCTGTTGATCGAGGCATCGGGCTGGCAGGCTCGAACGTTCGCCTCCGCGCCTGCCTTCCTTGAGCGGCTCCATGAGCCGCACCCAGACCGCGCCTGCCTGCTGCTCGACCTGCAGATGCCAAAGATGAATGGCGCCGAATTGAAGGAACATCTCCGGGACCGCGGAATGGACCTGCCGACCGTCGCCCTGACCGCCGCTCCGGACGGACCGCTGGCGGCCCGCGCCCTGGCAGCCGGTGCCCAGCTCGTGCTCGTCAAGCCCGCGGACCCCGCGCGGCTGAAAGCGGCGCTCTTCCTGGCTCTCGAAGGGAGCGCCGGCTGCGGGTGCAGAATCCCGCAAGGGTCAGCTCGCTTACCGGCGGCCCATGGCCAGGCACCCGAATGAGTGTCACGCCGAGCTAAGCGCCCTGAAGCACAGTCGAGGCCCAAGATGTCCACACGCAACCTGTCCTGGTTCTTCTCGCCCCGCTCGGTGGCGCTGATCGGGGCCAGCGCGAAGCCGTCGTCGGTCGGCGCAACCGTGCTCAAAAACCTGACTTCGGCCGGCTTTCCCGGACCGGTCTGGCCGGTCAACCCCAAGTACGAGACGCTGGCTGGTCTTAAGTGTTATCCGGACATCGACCACCTTCCCGAAGCACCGGATCTGGCTGTCGTCGCCACGCCCGCGGCGACGGTTCCCGGTCTCATCGACGGGCTCGGCCGTCGGGGAACGCGCGCCGCAGTGGTGCTGTCTGCGGGCTTCAGCGAACTCAAGACCGCAGCAGGAGCCGCACTGCGACAGGCCATGCTCGATGCAGCCCGACCCCATCTGCTGCGCATCATCGGTCCGAACACGGTGGGAATCCTCCACCCCGGCGCCGGCCTCAACGCCAGCTTTGCCCACCTCTCGCCAGTTCCAGGGAGCATCGCCTTCGTCACCCAGTCCGGCGCCTTGCTCACCTCGGTGATGGACTGGGCCCATAGCCGCAACATCGGTTTCTCGCGCCTGATCGCTCTGGGCAGCATGAGCGATGTGGACTTCGGCGACCTGCTCGACGAACTGGCAGAAGATGAGGCCACGCGGGCGATCCTGCTTTACATCGAAGCGGTGAATCAGCCACGCAAATTCCTCTCCGCGGCACGAGCGGCTGCGCGCAACAAGCCGGTCATCGTCTGCAAATCCGGTCGCCACCCGGCGGGCGCCAGGGCAGTGGCCTCCCATACCGGCGCCTTGGCCGGTTCTGATGCGGTCTATGACTGCGCGTTCCGCCGCGCCGGAATGCTTCGTGTGCGTACCCTCGAGGAGTTATTCAACGCCGTCAGCACCCTGTCCCTGGTGAGCCCGCCGGAGGGTGATCGCCTCGCCATCGTCACCAATGGTGGCGGCATCGGCGTCCTGGCAACAGATCAGCTGATGGACCTAGATGGCCACTTGGCCGAGCTCTCCACGGCAACCCTGGCAGCGCTCGACGCGGTGCTTCCGCCCACCTGGTCTCACGGCAATCCGCTGGATGTGATCGGCGACGCCACACCGGAACGCTATGGAAACACCCTGGACATCACCCTGTCAGCGCCCGAGGTCGATGCCACTCTGGCCCTGCACGTTCCCGTCTCGGTGGCCTCCCCTGCCGAGGTGGCGGATGCCGTGATCGCGGCCCATCAGCGGCACCCGGAACACCTGCTGTTGACGAGTTGGGTAGGCGGCAACGCGGTTACGGATGCCCGCAATCGCTTCGACGCCGCCGGCATTCCCGGCTACGGTACACCGGAGGATGCCGTCCGCGCATTCTCCCAGCTGGTGGCTTACCGCAATGTTCAGCGGGCGCTGCTGCAGACTCCGCCGGCGGCACCAGAGCCGCTGAGCGTGGATGGAAACTCCGCGCGGGAGCTGCTGGCCGCCGCAGTGGATGCGGGCGAGGAGTGGCTGGACAGCGGGGCGGCGCGCAATCTGCTGACGGCTTACGGCATCCCGACTCTCGACGCTGTCGCCTGTGCAACGCCGGAAGCCGCGGGCCGCGCCGCCAAAGATTTCGGCAGCGCAGTGGCGTTGAAGATCCGCTCGCCCGATCTCCAGCACAAGACGGAGGTCGGTGGCGTGCTGCTCGACCTCGAAGGTGAGGAAGCGGTCATGGCCGCAGCAGCCGCCATGACCAAGCGAATCAAAAGGGCTCGTCCAGAAGCCCGGCTCGACGGCTTTCTGGTGGAACCCTTCTATCGCCGCCAGGATGGCCACGAACTGATCGTCGGTGCCACCACCGACCCCCAGTTCGGCCCGGTGATCCTCTTTGGCCAGGGGGGAACCGCCGTGGAAGTCCATGCTGACAAGGCGCTTGGGCTGCCGCCGCTGAACCGCGTACTGGCCCAGGAGATGATCGACCGGACGCGCATAGGGCGCCTGCTGGCGGGCTACCGACAGCAGCCGGCGGCAAACCTGGATGCTATCAGGGGCGTCCTGGTGCGCATCAGCCAGCTGATGACTGATCTTCCCGAGGTCCAGGAACTCGACATCAACCCACTGATGGCCGACCCGGATGGCGTCTGTGCCCTCGATGTCCGCGTACGCATCGCGCCGACAACGCAAGCAGGCAGCTCGCGACTGGCCATACGGCCCTATCCCGACGAGCTGTGCCGCACGCTCCTGGATGCTGACGGCAACACTCTGCATGTGCGCCCGGTCCGTCCCGACGACGCCGCCCGGATCAGAGACTTTGCCGCGCAAACGGATCGACCCCATCTGGCTCTGCCCCGTCCGGATCGGCT
>SLTB01000033.1 GCA_007130155.1 Pseudomonadales bacterium | reverse complement strand
TTGCGGATGATACGATACATCATTGGCTGGGTGGCGGCGGGTTCATCGGCCTCGTTATGGCCCTGACGGCGATAGCAGACCAGATCAATGACCACATCCTTGCCAAAGCGCATCCGGTAATCCAGCGCGACCTGAGTGGCAAAGACCACCGCCTCGGGGTCATCACCGTTCACGTGCAGAATCGGCGCCTGCACCATTTTCGCCACTTCCGTGCAGTACTCGGTGGAGCGGGCATCGTCCTGGCGGCTGGTAGTGAAGCCGACCTGATTGTTGATCACAACATGAATCGTCCCTCCGGTCCGGAAACCGCGGGTCTGGGACATCTGAAACGTCTCCATCACCACGCCCTGCCCGGCGATGGCGGCATCGCCGTGGATCAGAAGCGGCAGCACCTTCTTGTTGCGGTAATCGAGACGACGATCCTGGCGGGCGCGGACACTGCCCTCCACCACCGGCCCAACGATCTCGAGGTGAGAGGGATTGAAGGACATCGCCACGTGCATCTCACCACCAGGCGTCATCACATTGCAGGAGAAACCCTGGTGATACTTGACGTCGCCCGACCCGACCCCCTTCGGCACCTTGCCCTCGAACTCGTCGAAAAGATCCTCCGGCTGCTTGCCGAGGATATTCACCAGCACGTTAAGGCGACCCCGGTGGGCCATGCCGATGACGGTCTCGACAGTACCGTGGGACCCGGCCCGCTGCAGGCACTCGTGGAGGGCGGGAATCAACGACTCAGCGCCTTCGAGACCGAAGCGCTTGGTGCCCGGATAGCGGTTGTGCAGGTACTTCTCGAGACCCTCGGCGGCTACCAGCCGCTCCAGGATCATCATCTTGGCTTCCGCGGGGATCTCAGGATGGGAGCGCACGCTTTCCAGCCGCTGCTGTACCCAGAGTTTTTCGGCCTCGTCGACGATATGCATGAATTCGGCGCCGATGGTGCCGCAGTAAGTCGCCTCCAGCGCCTTGATGATCTCCCTGAGTGGCGCCTCCGGATCGCCGAAGAAGAAGGAACCGGTCTGGAACACCGTATCGAGATCGGCATCGGACAGGCGATGGTAGGCCAGGTCGAGGACCGGCGTCGGTGGCCGCTCCATGAGGCCGAGAGGATCGATATTCGCGCGCTTGTGCCCCCGATGGCGATAGGACCCGATGAGCTCGAGCACCCGAACCTGCTTCTTTTCATGCTCGCTGGAGACTTCCACGCTCATGGGGACGGCGCGGGCGCGGTTGCGGCTCCTGCCAAGCAGTTCGAAGTGGGTCCGGATGGGCGCGTGGGGCACGTCGGGAGCGATGGCGCCATCGACGCGGGGCAGTTTCTCGAAGTGGTTGCGCCACTCGTCCGGGACGCTGCCGGCGTCCTCGAGATAATTTTCGTAGAGTTGTTCGATGTAGGCGACATTGCCTCCCGACAAATGGGAAGTCCGTCTCATGATCTCCATCAAACTGTCCTGCATGACGTTCACCACTCCGATTTGGAACTCGAGCGCGCTCCCCCATGCGCAATCGGCTGAACCGAAAAGATCAGCAGGCGCATGAATTCGCTTCCGGAGTCGTGACCGGCAACAGTCCGGACCGTGCTCGCATTCCTGCGCGGGCCGGCAGGGGCGCCGGCCCGGAACACCGATAAAATCAGGTTCCCTGTTGCAGCAGCATGTGCTTGATGTGGCCAATGGCCCGGGTCGGGTTGAGACCCTTCGGGCAGACGCTGACACAGTTCATGATGCCACGGCAGCGGAAAACGCTGAACGGATCATCCAGATCCGCCAGCCTTGCGGCCGTGGCGGTATCCCGGGAATCGGACAGAAAGCGATAGGCCTGCAGCAGTCCCGCCGGGCCGATGAACTTGTCCGGGTTCCACCAGAACGACGGGCACGCGGTAGAGCAGCAGGCACAGAGGATGCACTCGTAAAGACCGTCGAGTTTCTCCCGATCCTCGGGAGATTGCAGCCGCTCAGTGGCCGGAGCCGGCTTATCGTTCTGCAGATAGGGTTGAATCTTCTCGTACTGACGGAAGAACTGGGTCATGTCCACTACCAAGTCCCGGATCACCGGTAAACCGGGTAAGGGACGCAGCACGAGGCGGTCCTTTTTCACTACTTCGGACAGCGGCGTGATGCAGGCCAGCCCATTGCGACCGTTCATGTTGACGCCATCGGAGCCACACACGCCCTCACGACAGGAGCGACGGTAGGAAATACTGGCGTCCTTGGATTTCATCAACTCCAGGACATCGAGGACCATCAGGTCACGGCCCGCAGGGATCTCGACGTTCACATCCTGCATCCAGGGTGTCTCGTCGGTGTCCGGATTGTAGCGATAGATGCTGACTTGCATGGCGGCTGATCTCCGTAACTCAGAACTCAGTAGGTGCGGGCCTTCGGTTGGAAGGTATCCACGGTCTTGGGAGAAAAATTCACCGCCCGCTTGCCGACGCGTCGATCCGTCGGGAAATACATGGAATGACACAACCAGTTGGTGTCGTCCCGTTCCTGAAAGTCGTCACGCGCATGAGCACCTCGACTCTCCTTACGCTCCATGGCCGCGATGGCCGTAGCCTCGGCGATCTCGAGAAGATTGCCGAGTTCCAGTGCCTCGAGGCGGGCCGTATTGAAGGCCGAGCTCTTATCCTCGAGATGGGCCTTGGCAATACGCTCGCGCAGGTCCGCGAGCTGCTGCACGCCCTTGGACATGTACTCCTCAGTCCGGAACACACCGAAGTTGTTCTGCATGCAATTCTGGAGCTCCTTGCGCAGCGCCGGGACGCTCTCGCCGGAGCTTGATGACTCCAGCGCGTCGAGGCGGGACATGGCGCGCTCGAAATCACTTTCGCTGGCCTCACGAAAGCTGACACCCTGGCGCAGGGATTCCTCGATGTGCATGCCCGCCGCCCGCCCGAACACCACCAGATCGAGCAGCGAATTACCGCCAAGGCGATTGGCACCATGCACCGACACACAGGCCGCCTCGCCGCAGGCGAACAGACCCGGAACGAAGGCATCGTTGCCATCAGCCCCCATGGTGATCGCCTGACCATGAACATTCGTGGCGATGCCACCCATCATGTAGTGGCAGGTGGGTACCACCGGTATGGGCTCCTTCACCGGATCCACGTGCGCGAAGGTCTTCGACAGCTCGCAGATGCCCGGTAAGCGGCTATTGAGGATTTTCTCCCCAAGGTGATCGAGCTTGAGCATGACGTGATCGCCTTCCGGACCACAGCCGCGGCCCTCGAGGATCTCCAGAACCATGGAGCGCGCAACCACATCACGACCGGCCAGATCCTTGGCATTGGGCGCATAGCGCTCCATGAAGCGCTCACCATCCTTGTTGATCAGGTAGCCACCTTCACCCCGACAACCTTCGGTCACCAGGGTGCCGGCCCCATAGATGCCCGTGGGGTGGAACTGCCACATCTCCATGTCCTGCACCGGCACACCGGCGCGCAGGGACATGCCCACGCCATCGCCGGTATTCATGAGCGCATTGGTGGTGGAGGCGTAGATCCGTCCCGCTCCGCCTGTGGCCATCACGACGGCCTTGGTGCGGATATAGACGGTCTCGCCGGTTTCGATGCAGATCGCGATGACACCGGTCACGGCACCGTCCTGGTTGGTCACCAGATCGACCGCGAACCACTCAGAGAGGATGGTGGTCTTCGCCTTCAGGTTCTGCTGATACAGGGTATGAAGCAGCGCATGACCGGTCCGGTCAGC
>SLTB01000213.1 GCA_007130155.1 Pseudomonadales bacterium | reverse complement strand
GCCCGCAGGGTGCGCGCCAGGGAAGGCGCGCAACAGCACCCGGACGGAGCGCAACCGCAGCGGCGGACCGGCAGGATTTGCCGGTATATCCGTGTCCACAGCCGTGAATTGGTGAGATATGCGGGTTAGGGTGCGGTCGAAGCCAGTGTCCGGGCCGAAGCCAAGCTTCGGGATGCCGGACCATCTTCGGGCGGGGCCTGTATGACCACTGGCGGTGCTGCGCCCGCTTGACGTGGAGCCCGCCACGCCTTAGCGGACACGCCTTGCCCAGCAGCCATACAGGCTCGTGCACAGCATGCGAACTTCGGACTCAGGACACTGGGCCATGGACCGCAGACGATCGGGGGGGCGAGCTGCAAAGCATTCCATTCCAGCAATCTGCCAGCGGGGAACAACACAATGACACTGCCAACGAATGTCACGCGTACGTATCAGAACCACACCATCGACTCGACCCGCTGGCGAAGCTTCGAGCCGCGTGCCGGCGACGTCATTGTCACCACATCCTACAAGTCGGGGACGACCTGGACTTTGGGCGTTCTCTACCAGCTCGTAGCGTTGAAGGAGGGCATGCAGCCTCCATTAATGGACTACTGGCTCGATGCACGCATGTTCCCCGTTCAGCTCGCCGATCAACTGGCGGAATTGGCCAGCATGCCCCATCGCAGGATCCTGAAATCACATCTCGCTGCAGACGGCCTGCCGATCTGGGATGACGTCCACTACGTGGTCGTGGGCCGCGACCCGCGCGACGTTTTCATGTCGTTGGTGAACCACTACGAGCAATTCACCGACCTGGCATACAGCGCCTTCAACGACACGCCCGGTCGGGTGGGGCCGGCCATGCCCCGCTACGATGGTGACATTCACGCCCTCTGGCACAACTGGCTGACGAAGAGTTGGTTCGACTGGGAACAGGAGGGCTATCCTTGGTGGGGCAACATGCACCACCTGGCAACTTGGTGGCCACTACGGCAACAGCGGAACATCCTGTTCCTGCACTACAACGACCTGCAGCGTGATCTCCCGGCGGAAATTCGCCGCATCGCAGCTTTCATCGGCCATGAACTGACCGACGGAGAAGTGAGAACCATCGCCGATGCCTGCAGCATCGATGCGATGCGCAGCGTTGCCATCGAGGCCGGCGATCCCCTTGGCGCCATGTTCAAGGACGGCGCCCGCGGCTTCTTCTACAAGGGTACCAATGCCCGATGGCGCAATGTACTAGACGCTACGGAACTTGAACTCTACGAGAACGTGAAGCGACGCGTGCTGCCTGCGGACTGCGCAGCATGGCTGGAGACCGGCGGCAGCCTGCCCTGACCATCCGCTCAGATGTGGATGGCCAGTACGTCGCAGGGCGCCGAAGCCAGGATGAGCTCAGCGCTGTTGCCAAGGAGAAAGGTACCGATGCGCCCGCGCGCCCCCGTGCCCACCACGAGCAGACCGGCTCCGTTGTTGCGAATCACCTCCGCCAGGGCCGGAGCAATGTGCCCAACCGCCAGATGCACATTGGCAGGTTCCAGGCCATAGGGTTTCACCATCGCCTCGAGCAGGTCCCGGCACCGGAGCTCCGCATCCGCAGCCAGCACCTCGACCTCGTAGCCTTCAAGGCTGTCGGGAAAGCCCGTGGTCTCCACCACATGCACGCCATGGGCGGGAACCTTCAGCACGCCCGCAAAGTACTGAGCCGCATCGAGCACGCGCTGATTCATGAGCTGATGCTTTTGATCACCATGTTCGAGGTCGATACTGGCCAGAACCGGACCCGCCGCTGAACCTCCCATCGCCAACCACACCGGCGCCGGGCAGGTTCGGAGGATCTGCCAATCCAACGGCGTATGCAGCAGCGTCCCGCTGCCACGGTGCACGGATTTCACCACCAGATCAGCTCTGCCAGAACTGGCCTGCTCCGCCACCCAGTCAGCGATGCTCTTGGTCCAGACCACTTCTGTGGAGACATTCGCAGCAGTCAGGCCGGCATCGAGCACGACCCCGTCCAACCAGCGACGACGCTCATTGAGAGCACCCTTTCGCAGCGCCAACCGTTGGTGCGTATCAAAAACCTGGTCGTTCTCTGCCAGTGCAACCCAGCAAAAAGAGGTCAGATGCAGATGGGCACCAGTGGCCGCAGCAAGCGCCTTGCCCCGCGCGAGAGCCCACTGTTCGCCACCGGGGCGGTCCAGCACCACCAGAATCCTGCGTATGTCGTTCATTGTTCCTCCAAAAAGGGTGATCGGCCCCGACTATTCGATCGCCGCGTTGACCAGGGTACGGAAGGTCTGGCGTAGCGGCTCCGCCTGAAAACGTTGGATCATCAGGATCGCGACCACGTCATATTCCGGATCGATCCAGAACAGGGTGCCCGCGGCTCCTCCCCACCAGTATTCCCCTACTGCGCCGACATGTCCCGACCAACCGGCGGCATCATCGATAACGGCGAAACCCAGCCCGAAGCCAATGGCGCCGGAGCGGCCGAAGACTCCCGCACCCGCAAGTTCATCCGGCAGGTGGCTGCGGTTCATCCAGGAGACCGTCTTGGGGCTCAGAATCCGCACACCTTCCAGACTGCCGCCGTTAAGCAGCATGCGCGCGAAGCGCATGTAATCGTCAGCAGTGGATACCAGGCCAGCCCCACCCGACAGGAGTCCGACGTCCTGCCAGCGGATGCCCGCCAGCGTGCCATCCTGGATCACTTCGAGCTCACCGGTTTCCGGATTCAAGCTGTGATTGGCGCCAAACCGGTCAAGCTTGTCCGCAGGCACTTCGAAGAAAGTATCGACCATGCCCAGAGGTTCGAACAGTCGCTGGGCCAGAAATTCGTCCAGCGCCTGACCCGAGACCACCTCCACGAGACGTCCGAGCACATCGGTGCTGACGCCGTAGTGCCAGCGGGATCCAGGCTCGAAGGCCAAGGGTAGCGCCGCCAGTCGCTCGCTGAACGCAGCGAGATCCTCCGCAGCGAACAGGTCCACCTGCCGATAGAGGGCGTCGACGCCCTCATGGGTGAAGCCGTAACTGAAGCCCGCCGTATGTGTGAACACTTGGCGAATCGTGATCGGCCGCTGCGCTTCAATTTTTTCGCCATCACGCAGCACAGTCATTTCAGCGTACTCGGGGAGATAGTCCGCCAGGGGATCATCGAGCCCGAAATGTCCTTCCTCATGCAGCATCATTGCCGCCACCGACGTCACTGGCTTGGTCATCGAGTAGATGCGCCAAAGCGTGTCATGGGTGACGGGCTTAGGGTCACGCAAGTCCCGCACCCCGAACACTTCGTTGTGGACCACCAGGTCATTGCGGGCCAGCATCACCTGGGCACCTGCAATCTGCCCGGCGTCGATCTGCGCCTCTATGTAGGCATCGAGACGCTGCAGGCGCTCCGCCACCAGACCGGCCGCCGCCGGCTGCGCGGCTTCGGACACCAACGGCCGCCCGTCCACCAATTTCTGATCACAGCCCGCCACGAGCGCAGCAACGGCAAGGGCTGCTGCCAGCAAAGCCGCTGATCGCTGCCGCATGCTCCCACTCCTCAATCGGCGATTCTTCGGCCGCTGAGTGGGCCGCCCCCATCACAGAAGATCTTCTCGCCAGTGACGTAGCTGTTGCGATCAGAGACTAGGAATCGCACCACATTGGCCACGTCCTCTGGCTGACAAACATGGCCGAAGGGCATCTCCGCGTCGAGCTTGCGCAGGTCGTCGATACCGGCCGTGGCCTTCATCAGCCTGCGACCCATCTCGGTTTCCACCAGGCCCGGGGCGACGATGTTGACGCGAATGCCATGGGGCCGTTCCTCCTTGAACAGCGTCAGTGCCAGTGCTTCCAGCGCCGCCTTGCCCATGTTGTAGGGTGCACCGAAGGGACCCATGCCGCGGGTCGCAGCCGAGGAAATCATGATGACGTCACCACGGCCGAGCTCGCGCATGGCCGGCACCGTGAGGTGGCAAAGGTAGTGGGCACCGAAGGCGTGCGTGCCCACGACCCGGGCCAGTTCTGCAGGCTCGGTCTCGGCCACCGCCAGTCCCCGACTGGCAATGCCGGCATTGTTGACGAGGATGCTCACCGGGCCGAGGTCGTCCCGGATCTGCGCCACCATGGACTCGTCGGCCTGGTAGTCGTCGATAGAGGCCTGATAGGCCAGGGCTTTACGCCCCAGCGCTCGGACCTCCGCGGCCACGGCCTCGGCCTCATCCCCATTACGCCGGTAGTTGATGGCCACGTCGGCGCCGTCCGCAGCGAGACCGAGGGCAATGGCCCGGCCCACGCCGCGGCTGGATCCTGTCACCAGCGCGACCCTACCTTGCAGTGACATGGGCGCTCCCTCCAGCGGCGTTCACACAAACCATCGAATACTCCGTGGGAGCGGCTTCAGAGGGTGTCGCAAATCTTGTGCAGCACACCGTAGGAGCGGCTTCAGCCGCGAATGCGACCTGTGGCATCAATAACCTGCGTGCCTTTCGCGGATAAAGCCGCTCCCACGGAGCTTTGATTCCGGCTTTTGCGACACCCTCTTCAGCCGCGAACAGCCCTGCATCCTTCCATGGCATACCGACGGCCTTCGCAGATGAATCTGCCCCCACGAGCTTTCGCGCGCCATCTTGCGACACGATGTCAGCGCCCTTGGAACTTCGCGTCGCGCTTCTCGAGGAACGCGGAAACGCCCTCCTTGAAGTCGATGCTGCGGCCGGCCTCGTTCTGAAGGCGCGCTTCCAGGTCGAGCTGAGTTTCGTAGCTGTTGCTCCAGGTCTGCCAGTAGGCCTTGCGGATCAGCGCCAGGGAGCGCGGACCATCCGCCAGCTTGCGGGCAATGCCCATGGCCTCGTCCACCAGCTGGTCGTCCGGCACCATGCGGTTGATCAGACCCCACTCCAGTGCCTTCGCCGCCGACAGGCGCTCGGCCAGCAGGGACAGCTCCATGGCACGGCCCCAGCCGATCAAGCGTGGCAGCAGGAAGGTGGCGCCACCATCGGGGATCAGGCCGATGCGGGCAAACGCCTGCAGGAAGAATGCGCTCTCGCCGGCGACCACGATATCGCCCATCAGCGCGAAGCTCATGCCGACGCCAGCCGCCGCGCCGTTGACCGCGGTGACGATGGGCATCTCGAGATCTCGCATCGCACACAAAAGCGGGTGGTAGCCGCTGCGAAGGCCATCACCCGCACCCTGAGTCTCGCGCTGTTTGCTGCGGTCCGCATCAGCGAGATTGGCGCCAGCACAGAATCCGGCCCCTTCACCGGTGATCATGAGGCAGCGTACCTCTGCGCCGCGGTCGCGGACTTCGCGAATGGCCTGCCCGAGCTCGGTGAGCATCTGAGCACCAACGGCGTTACGCACCTCCGGATGGTTGAATGCCAGGATCGCGATCTTGCCGTCGTAGTCGAGTCGAATGCGTTCGTAACCCATGGTCTCTCCTGAATGCTGATCTGAAGACCGGCGAACCATACCCCAGGACTGCGGTTCCCCGCACCGTCCAAGACACGACAGTGTGCCTTTGGAACCGATCAGACCCAAGATTCCGCCCATCAACTCTGGCAGACTCCTGGCCAGAGCAGCGGAGGAGGACAGCCCATGAAATTCGGCATCTTCTACGAACATCAGTTACCTCGCCCCTGGGACGATGACTCCGAGTATCGCTTGTTCCAGAACAGTCTGGACCAGGTGGAACTGGCCGACCGCTTGGGCTACGACTACGCCTGGGAAGTAGAACACCACTTCCTCGAGGAGTATTCCCACTCCTCTGCGCCCGAAGTGTTCCTGGCCGCCGCCAGCCAACGCACCCGCAACATCCGCCTTGGCCACGGCATCGTCCAGCTCACCACCAACCATCCTGCCCGGGTGGCGGAGCGGGTCTCGACCCTGGACCTGCTCTCCCACGGGCGGGTGGAGCTGGGGCTGGGCGAAGGCTCGTCGGTGACCGAGCTGCACCCATTCAACCTCCGCTTCCGTGACAAGCGTCTGGTGTGGGAGGATGCGGTTCGCTGCACCCTGCCCATGTTCTACAATCACGGCTGGGAGTACGACGGCCCGTTCTTTAAGTTCCCGCTGCGGGCGGTGCTGCCAAAACCGAGGCAGAAACCCCACCCGCCACTGTGGGTGGCCTGTTCCCAGCTCGAAACCATCAAGTATGCCGCCCATCGCGGCATGGGCGCGCTCTGCTTCAAGTTCGTCGACCTCGCCTCCGCCCGGGCCTGGGTCAACGCCTACTACAACAACTTTATCCACAATCAGGAGAAGCTCACCGACCATGCCACCAACCCCAATCTGGCTGTGGTGGGCGGCTTCATGTGCGCGGAAACCGACGAGGAAGCCTGGCAGAAAGCCGACGGCTGGACCTTCTTCCAGTTTGCCCTCGGCCTCTACAACAAGGAGGGCCCGTTTGCCCCGGGGGAAGTGAACCTCTGGGAGCGCTATCAGGCCTGGAAACAGACCCCCTCCGGTCAGCGCCGTTCCGGCAGCGAGCTGATCGGTTCTCCGGCGACGATCCGCGAGCGGCTGCGGGAATTGCAGGCGGCTCATGTGGATCAGGTGATTCTGCTGAATCAGGCCGGTCGCAACAGTCATGAGGACATCTGCGATAGCCTGGAGCTGTTTGCCCGCGAGGTGATGCCCGAATTCCAGGCCGACGAGGCCAACCATCAGCAATGGAAGCAGGGCGTGCTGACGGGCGACATCGCCCTCGACGTGATCGATACAGACCCCTTCAATATCACCAGCCGCCAGGCACCCAGCCAGGCACCCGGTAAGGAACTCAGAGACATGGTCGCAGGCTCATCCGGGCGCAAACCATAATGTCAGCCGCACGTGCCGTCCTGGTGGACGGACCGCCAGGGACGGGGCGCACCCGCCTGGTCCAGGAATTGGCCCTCCAATGCGAAGCCGCAGGGCTGGCGCAGGAGTGGTGGCCGAGGACCCGCGGTGGTCATCCTTTAATGCGAGATTTCGAACCGGCGATCTATCCCAGCCTCGAGGCCTACGGCAGTGTGCTCGAAGTGCAGTGGCACAACTTCGCCATCCGTGCAGGCACCACCGACTATCTGTACCTCTTCGACGGTGCTCTGCTGCAGGCGGGATTCCGCACCTTGCTCCGGGCCGGCGCCGATCGGGATGCGGTTGCCAGTATCGCGACGCGCCTGCTTTCAGCACTCGAAGGACTTCAACCTACCGTATTGTATCTGTCTCGCGTGGAGGCTCCGGCCGATGCCGACCCTGACTGGAACGACTGGCGGGACTGCTGCGACGGCGTGTTTGCCGGACTACTCCAACACCGCCTGCTGATCAACGCCAGTCGGGCCAGCGCCGGGGAGCGACTGCAGGACGCCATGGATTTCCTCGAAATTCGGCATCGGCCGCTAGCCATCGATGTCGACCTGCTCAGGCGCCTGGTTGGACGCTACGGCAGCGGCAGCGAACAGATCCGCATCGACCTCGGCAAGGGTGAACCCACCATCGCCCTTCCGGGTCGACCCGGTGCACAAACGCTGCTGGCCAGCAGCGATGGCAGCTTCCTCGTGGCCGGCTCCGATGTGAAGATCCAACCCCGGGAGCAATCCGGTGAGATCGCCGGACTGTTGCTCGAAATAGGCGACCCCCACTTTGCCACCCTGCCGGCCTGGCTACCCCGTGCCCAGGACTGATGTCCGGAAGAAGTTCTCTCAGCACTTAACAGGACAGGCTGCTGAAGAAGTCCGTAAGTGGATTTTTTCAGGCCGATCTGCGGCACATGTCCGCAGATCGGGCACGACAGACCAATCGCCCGCAATACGGCGTCACCCAGTCTTGCTGCAGACCACTGGCCCAAGGCGACCTCAGCAGCCACAGCGACAACTGAAACCGCTATCCTCCAGGAAAAGCAATGCCAGGGGAGAAAGCATGAGCACATTGGAAGCGGCGGTGAGGGACATCGCTCGAGAGGCCCGCGAACGCGCGCATGAAATCGAGGCCGCCCGATCGTTGCCGGAAGACCTCGGACTAACAATGGCGCGGGGGGGCATCTTCCGGACTCTGGTGCCTGAGTGCTATGGCGGCCTCGAAGTGCATCCTGGCACCTTCGCCCGCATGCTCGAGACCCTGGGCCACGCCGACGGTTCTACCGGCTGGTGCGCGATGATCGGCTCGACCACGGCTCTGCTTTCGGCCTCGCTGCCGGAACACTGGGCGCAAATCATCTACGCCGATCATCCGGATGCCATCACCAGCGGTGTTACCGCCCCTATGGGCCGCGCCGTGGCACATGGAGAACACTGGCGGGTGACCGGCCGCTGGTCCTTCGGTAGCGCCTCCCGCAACTCGGACTGGATCTGCGGAGGCTGCCTCATCGTCGACGCTGCCGGCGAACCCATCAGCAGCCCCAGCGGTGCCCCCGATATCCAGCTGATGTACTTTCCCCGCAAGGCGGTGAGCATCCACGACAACTGGCATGTCTCCGGGCTGCGGGGCACTGGCTCCAGCGACATCGAGGTCAGCGATCTTGAAGTGCCTAAGGATCGAACCGTCGTGCTCGGCGGCCGGGCCCGAATCGATCGGCCCCTGTACCGATTCCCCACCCTCGGCCTGCTCGCCATCGGCGTCGCCAGCGTGGCGCTCGGCATTGCCCGCCGTGCCGTCGACGAACTGGTGGATCTTGCCGGCGGCAAAGTGCCTACAGGGGGCCGCAGACGCTTGGCGGAACGTGCCACAGTGCAGGCTGACGTGGGCCGCGCAGATGCCGCGCTCAATAGCGCCGAGGCCTACATTCATGCCGCCATCGACAACGCCTGGCGGGTGGCGGACAGCGGCCAGCGGCTGGGCGTCGAGCACAAGACAGCGCTGCGATCCGCTGCAGTCCATGCCACCTGGGCGGCCGTGGATGCCGTGGATCGTGCCTATCACGCAGCCGGCGGCAGCGCGATCTATGCGGCCTCCCCTTTGCAGCGCTGTTTTCGCGACGTGCACGTGGCCACCCAGCACATCATGGTGGCCCAACCCATCTACGAGTTGACCGGCCGCGTTCGCTTGGGACTTGAGCCCGGGGGGCTGCTATGAATGACCTGACCCCGCTCATGATCGGTACCCTGGGCAGCGAGGCACTGCTGAGCGGCCCCATGGCCCGGCGCCAAGCGCTCGCAGCGCGCATCGAGGCTGCCGGGCTAGATCATGTCTTCATCGCCGATCACATCAGCTTCCACACCGGTATCGGCATGGACGGCCTGATTCAGGCGGCGATCCTGACGACCTTGCTACCAGCCACTGAAGTCTGTATCGGCGTCTATCTGCTCGCGCTGCGCCATCCGGTACCGGTGGCAAGGCAGCTGTCCACGCTCAGTGAGAGCGCGCCAGGACGGGTCGTCCTCGGCGTCGGCGTCGGTGGCGAGGACCGCCACGAGATCGAGATCTGTGGCGTCGATCCGGGCCGCAGGGGCGCACGCACCGATCACTGCCTGGCAGCGCTCGAAGGCCTTTTAAGCGGTGAAGCGACGGACCATGACAGCGATTTTTTCAGCTTCCACGCGGCCCGGATCCGTCCCGCGCCGACACCACGCATTCCCATTCTGATCGGTGGCCGGGCCGACGCAGCACTGGCGCGCTGCGCCCGTTTCGGCGATGGCTGGCTGGGGGTGTGGACCTCGGCCGCGCGCTTCGGCGCCGCTGTAAAGGACATCAACGCCCGCGCCGATGCCCTCGGACGCCCCGCTCCGAATGCCCACGGTATGCAGATCTGGTGTGGATTCGACAGCGAACCGGATCAGGCCCGGCAACGCCTCGCCACGCGCATGGAAGGCTTCTACAAGGTGCCCTTCGAAAGCTTCGAACGCTACTCACCGTATGGCCGTCCAGCGGACGTTGCGGCTGCGCTGAAACCCTACCTCGACGCCGGATGCCGACGCTTCAACCTGATGCCGGTGGCAGCCAGCGAGGAAGCTGGAATCGAGGCCGTCGCCGAAGTGGCGAGTCTGCTGCGGAAAGACCCTGACTCACACTCCCCCCTGCATGGTCGGAGCTGAACTCTCACCTCCCTCGGGATCGATTTGCCGCAACAGCGCATCGATGCGTGACAGCAGGTCCCCGTTGACGTCGGCTTCACCGCCAGCCGCCATGTTCTCATCGGTCGCGACCAGCAACTCCCGCAGGTCATAAGACCACTGGCGAAGGATGCTGCAGCGCTGCTCCTTCGTGAGCCCCTCCGCCGAAAGCACCTGTTCAGGCGTGTCGAACACGCTGGACGGGGAAGTGAGTGCCTGCTTGATATCCATGATGTCGTCTCCGAAGTGCTGAAGAATCAGCCTAGCGTACTTCGAGGGCTGCTTCAGTCTCCCGACCCTCACTGCGAGCCGCTGCGACCAGCGCCGCGAACAGGCGCCGCTGCCGGCGCTGCCAGGCCAGATATTCCGGGTGCCACTGCACGCCGATGCGAAACCGTGCCGAGGTATCCTCGATCGCCTGCGGAACACCGTCGAGATCGTGGGCGACGACGGTCAACCCACGACCTGGTCGATCCACAGCCTGACGATGCAGAGAATTGACCTTGCAGCGCTGGCAGCCCATTACCTTCGCCAGTTCCGAAGCCTCCGCCACGATCACCGACCGGGTCGGCAGCACCGTGGAACGGTTATGGGCAGGACGTCGCATGGAACGCACATCCCGCAGCAGGCTACCGCCTTGCACTACGTTCAGGAGTTGAGCCCCGCGACAGATCCCCAGCAAAGGCACGTCCTCCTCGATGGCATGCTCGATGACTTCGATCTCGAACCCATCCCGGGCGGGATCCGGCGGCACCACCTCCACCTCCAGGGGATCGTAGAGGGTCACGGCGATATCGGCACCACCTCCAATCACGATGCCGTCGAGGCCATGGGGTCGCCAGGGATCGCCCGGTCGCAGCCGCAACGGCCGTGCACCCACCGCGCGCAGCGCGGCGCGGGTCGCCCACCAAGCGAAAGGAATACCACCGGCTGGACCCGTCGCCCCGATCAACGGTGCCCGACTGCCCCCACCGACGTCTTCGCCGCTTACAGCCATTGCGCCGTGGTCCTGGCCCAGCCATCGTCGAAGGGCACATGCAACCGGGACAACCAGCGCGCGTAGGCTTTGCCCATCCGATCCAGGCGATCCGGATCCGCTGCCAACCGCTCCACTTCGAGCCAATCGTTCCAGATCCCCCTCAAATTCCAGCCGGGGTTATCGATCTCGCAGTTCGGCAGCCGATAGTGCAGCGTCGGTCGGGCCTTGATGAGTGGATCATCGGTCACCGCCATCACTCGTTCCCGATCCACTTCCGCGAACACCGGCAGCATGTCCAGGCTGCGATTGCGAGTGGGGTTGGCTTCAAGATAGTCGTCGATCAGCTCAGGCATGGTCGGCCGATAACTCGGAGTCACCACGCTACGTACATAGCGGTCATCGAAATCACTGATATAGGGAGACAGCACCCTCAACAGATCCAGGCGGCTGCGCTGGCGGAGCCAGTCCTTAAGGCACAGATAGGCCTTCAAATAATGGGCGATGGTTTCAGCCTGAAGATCAGGCAGCTCCGGATTCAAATGCACACCGAAGGCAAAGTGGGGTGCATGTCGGGTACCCAGCGCGCCCGCTTCGTGCAGCGCAGTGATCATCGGTTCGAGTTTATGCAGATCCGCCATGGGTACCGGTCCGGTGACGATCTCCCAGGGCACCACCTGACTGATCAGGCGCTCGAGCAGTTCCGCCGTCCAGGTGCTGACCTCCAGCAGCCACTCTGGCAAACCAGCCAGCTGCTCATGTTCCTCTGCAGCCTTCTGCAGCAGACGAAAATCCAGCTCCAGTTCGATATCACCGACTTCGGTGCCGCTGATCAGATAGGCCACCTGACTGCGGCGCTGAACCTCACCGCCAAGCGCTTTGCGCACTGCTGCCGTGATCGCCTCCGGCCGCAGACCACCGAACTCGATTTCCACGCCAACCCGCCGTGGACCACCATCCGCACGGCGAGTTCTCAGTGGCTGTTCGAACGGCTGCGCTACCCCCATGATCACTCCTGTCGTCGACTCTCTCGTCAATCCATTCTCAGACCGCCATCCACGTTCAGCGTCTGCCCGGTGATGTAGGACGCGTCCGGTGAAGCCAGGAAGGCTACCGCCGCGGCCTGCTCATGCACCTGGCCCTGTCGCCCCATGGGAATGCGGCTGATGGCACCACGCCGTGGCGCTTCCGCGTCGAGTCCGAACCGGGCAGCCGTCCGCCCAAAGGTGCCGTCCATCATGTCGGTGTCGGTTGAACCGGGGCAGACGCAGTTGACACGGATCTTCGCGGCAGCCAGCTCCAGCGCCAGCTGCTGAGTCATGCCGATCATGGCAAACTTGGTGGCACAGTAGGCGCCATAATCCGGCAGACCCACCCGGCCTGCCATGGATGAGATGTTGATGATCGAGCCCCCGGCGCCACCATCGCGTATGGCCCGGCCTACCGAGCGCGTCACCCGGTAGAGACCATTGAGATTGACCTCCACCGTGCGCACCCACTCCGCCTCGTCCATGTCGAGGATGGGTGCTGCACCCGCTTCGCTCGGCAGCGCAGCATTGTTCACCAGGATGTGGATGCCGCCGAAGGCAGCGAGTGCAGCTTCAACCATGACATCCACGGCTGCACCATCGGTGACGTCTACATCATGAGCGAGCGAGCGCCCACCAGCGTCCTCGATTTCCTTGGCCACCGATCTCGCACCGAGCCAGCCCTGCTCCCGCTCGTGCTCCGGCAGACTCGATGGATCCCGCGGTCGGCCGGACACCACTACGGCCGCGCCATCCTGCGCCAACCTCAGTGCAATGGCGCGCCCGATGCCGCGTCTCCGCCCCGCCCCCGTCACCAGTGCCACCTGCCCTGCAAGGGGGCCGCTGCGCTCGCTCATGTTGCCTCTCCATCTATGTGAACCAGCGGACATTCTCACATAGAACAACCGCATTCCGATTATCGGCCGGGGTATGCAGCCTCGACCGCCACGCAAGACAGCTGCCCATGGATCCAGCATCGATCACCGGTTCTGCATGATTTCTGCAGGACTGAGGACTACGCTGCTGGCTCGATGGTTCCCGCAGCGAGATCAACATTTTGAGCCAGGACAGATCTTCATCCATCACGCTGGCCGCTGCCCTGGTAGCGGCGGCACTGATTGTGGGCATCGCCCTGAACATGGCAGTCGATCGCTTTCGCGCAGTGGAGCGCTACGTCAGCGTACGCGGCCTCGCGGAGCTGGAAGTGCCGGCTGACGTAGCCGTATGGCCGGTGACCTACGCCGCTGCAGGCGCGACACCGGCCGAAGTCCAGGCACGGCTGGACGAGGCTGAAGGCGTGATCCGCGCCTTTCTTACCCGAGCTGGCTTCGCTGCAGAAGACATCGGCAAGTCACCACCGCGACTGACAGACATGCATGCCCACCACTACGGTGATCGCGCACCGCCGGAGCGCTTCCGCGCCGAATCCACCCTGACCCTGCGCTCACAACAACCGGAGAGGGTACGTGAAGCCGCCCAGCGGGCTGACGAACTGGTGGCTGCTGGTGTAGTTCTCGCCACCCAGTGGGGGGCGCCCGTGCAGTACCTTTTTACCGGTTTGAACGATATCAAGCCGGTCATGATTGCCGCTGCCACCCGGGACGCCCAGGCCGCCGCAGACAAGTTCGCGGAGGACTCCGGCGGCAAGGTCGGCGGTATCCGTCGCGGCTCCCAGGGCTACTTTTCCATCGAGGATCGCGACGCCTGGACACCGGAGATCAAGCGCGTAAGGGTGGTGACCTCCGTGGATTATTTCCTCAGCGACGGCTGATGCGGGAGCCCGCTGCGAAGGTTCATTCAGGCTCCCGCGAAAGGAACATGCGATCTGATGGACGTGGCTTTTCTTTGTGGAAGCCCGCAGTGCGGGAGATCAGCGCCGTCAGGCGCTGCATCAATCTATC
>SLTB01000115.1 GCA_007130155.1 Pseudomonadales bacterium | reverse complement strand
GCTCGGCGGCGCTGCGAACGCCCGGCCAAGGATGGCCGGGCTGGGCATGATGGTTGACAGGGTCGCGCCACGGATGGCCGCTGAAGTGTTCGATCGGAGTCGCCACTCCGAGTGCCAGTGGCACTCGGCGGCGCTGCGAACGTTCGGCCAAGGATGGCTGAGTTGAGAGTGAATAAGGTCTGATGGCCTCCCTGGCGAGGGCACGCATCATGCCGTTGCGAAGGGCTCAGGAGACCAAAGCATGCTTATCGATTTCTTCTTCACGCTGCGCCGACACAAGGTGCCGGTGTCCATTCGGGAGTTGCTGGATCTGCTTCAGGCCCTGCGTGCGCGGGTGGTGTACAGCGATGTGGATGATTTCTACCTGCTCTCCCGCGCCTGTCTGGTGAAGGATGAGAAACACTACGACAAGTTCGATCAGGCCTTCGAGGCCTACTTCAAGGGCCTCGAGGATCTCCACGGCCTGCTCGAAGCACTGATCCCGGACGAGTGGCTGCGGCGCGAATTCGAGAAGTCACTGAGCGCGCAGGACCTCGAAAAGATCAACTCCATGGGTGGGCTCGAAAAGCTGATCGAGGAATTCCGCAAAGCCCAGCAGGAGGCCTCGCAGGGCGGCGAAGGTGGCGAGGGCGAGGACGGCAGTGGCTCAGGTAAGGGTGACCGTATGGGGCAGGGGGGCGAAGGCCCCAATGGCAGCGGTGGCCAGCAGGGCAAGGGCAAGAAGAAGAAGGGCAAAAAGGCCTGGTCCCAGCGCAACTACAAGAATCTGGACGATTCGGTGGAGCTCGGCACCCGTAATATCAAGGTGGCGCTGCGGCGCCTGCGCAAGCTCGCCCGGACCGGCAAGGACGAAGAGCTGGATATGGACGGTACCATCCGTTCCACTGCCCACAACGGCGGCATGCTTGACATTCGTATGCGCCCCGAGCGCAAGAACACAGTCAAGGTGCTCTGCTTCTTCGATATTGGCGGCTCCATGGACGCTCACGTCAAGGTCTGCGAGGAGTTGTTCTCCGCGTCGCGTACCGAGTTCAAGCACATGGAGCATTTCTATTTCCACAACTTCCTTTACGAATCCGTGTGGAAGGACAATCGCCGGCGCGCCGGAGAACGCCTGTCGACCTGGTCTATCCTCAACAAGTACGCCCATGACTATAAAGTCATCTTCGTCGGCGATGCCACCATGGCGCCCTATGAGATCACCCACGCTGGTGGCAGTGTCGAGCATTGGAACGAAGAGCCCGGTGCACTTTGGATGCAGCGGTTCACCGAGGTCTACGACAAGGTGGTATGGATCAATCCGACCCCGCGGGACACCTGGGAGTATTCCTCATCGGTGGAGATGACCCGGGAATTGGTGAACGGCCAGATGTATCCCCTGACCATCCGCGGTCTCGAAGAGGCCATGAATCAGCTCTCGAAGTAGGTCTCCAGGGCGGGAGCGCTGAGGCCCTGCAGCCTGACTTGCGCTCCACCCTCGAGTCCATCATTCCTGCAGCTTCACCTTAGCACCGCCATGGCGGGCCCTTCGTGTCCGAAATGCCCACAACGCCCTTTGAACCGGAACTGTTGAGCCGGGATCGTCCTGAGTACGACAGCCTCACGGCGCGCATGCGGCAACGCTTGGCCCGTGGACAGCCGGCAGACCGGCTCGCGGCGAAGCGGCAGCAGTTGCTGGATCGCTCGAGAACTGCTGTTGCCGCGCGCCGGGACCGGGTGCCAGTGCTGAAGTTGCCGGCGGAACTGCCAATCACCGAGCATGCGGAGGCTATCCGCAAGGCACTCGAGTCTTATCAGGTACTTGTTGTGGCCGGTGAAACCGGCTCTGGCAAGACGACCCAGTTGCCTAAGATGGCGTTGGCTGCAGGACTCGGGGTCAGCGGCCTCATTGGCCACACTCAACCACGCCGTATCGCCGCGCGCAGCGTGGCGAACCGTATCGCGGACGAGCTCGGCAGTCCGCTGGGGCATCTGGTGGGTTATCAGACCCGCTTCGAGGAGCGCCTGGGTCCGGACGCCCTCATCAAGGTCATGACCGACGGTATACTGTTGGCCGAGACCCGATCCGATCCGGAACTGCGCCGCTACGACACCCTTATTATCGATGAAGCCCACGAACGCAGTCTGAACGTCGATTTCCTGCTGGGCTACCTCAAGCGTCTGCTGCCGCGGCGCCCTGATCTCAAGTTGATCGTCACCTCCGCCACGATCGACGTCGAGCGCTTCGCGCGCCATTTTTCCAAAGAAGCGCCTGAAGGCATCCAAGCCGATACGGAGGAGGCTATCGCTGTGTCGCCGGTGTTCAACGTTTCCGGCCGGACGTTTCCTGTCACCCAGCACTATCTGCCGCCGGAGGCGCAAACGACTGATGCTGACGGGGATGCGGAGCCCTCCCTGGAAGGCGGTGTGCTGGCGGCGCTGGAAGCCATCCGCAGACTCGAGCGCAGCGGTCAGGGCACGCCACCGCAGGCGAGAGACGTGCTGGTGTTTCTTCCCGGCGAACGTGACATTCGCGATCTTGGTCGCTTTCTTGGTGAGCGCCTGGACTGGCCCGGCGTGGAAGTGCTGCCACTCTACGCTCGCCTCACCACTGCCGAGCAGCAGCGGGTGTTCAGCCCGGGGGGCGGGCGCCGCATCGTACTCTCCACCAATGTGGCGGAGACCTCGCTGACGGTCCCTAGAATCGGCTACGTCATCGATCCGGGTCTGGCGCGGATCTCGCGTTACAGTTATCGATCCAAGCTCCAGCGTCTGCCGGTGGAGCCCATCTCCCAAGCCAGTGCAGCCCAGCGTGCGGGGCGCTGCGGTCGGCTGGCACCGGGCATCTGCTTCCGGCTCTACAGCGAGCAGGACTTTTTAAGCCGCGATGCCTTCACCGACCCGGAGATCCTGCGCACCAATCTGGCCGCCGTGGTGCTGCAGATGAAGGAGCTTGGGCTCGGTGATCCCGAAGCCTTCCCCTTCCTCGATCCGCCCGAGGCGCGGGCACTCAGCGATGGCCGCCGGCTGCTCGAGGAGCTTGGCGCCCTCGATAGGCAGGGCGCCTTGACGGCAGTGGGGCGGGATCTCTGCGCGCTGCCTCTGGATCCCAGACTGGCTCGGATGCTGGTGGCGGCCAGGGACAAGGGCTGCCTGGCCGAGATGATCTGCATCGTAGCCGCACTGTCTTTGCAGGATCCGCGGCTGCGACCCATGGATAAGACCCAGGCGGCGGACGAGGCGCACGCCGAGTGGCGCGATCCTCAATCTGATTTTCTGGCCTTCGTCAGGCTTTGGAACTGGTTCGAGACGCAGCGCCACGAACTGTCGCGGTCGGCACTGCGTCGGGCCTGCGAGCGTCGCTATCTGTCGTGGATGCGTCTACAGGAGTGGTGGGGATTGCAGCGCCAGCTGACCCGCACCTGCCGTGACAAGGGCTGGTCGGCGAATACCGAACCCGCAACGGCGGAAACGGTTCATCGTGCCCTGCTCTGTGGCCTGCTCAGCCAGCTCGGCATGCGCACGGAAAAGCAGGACTATCTCGGCGCCCGCGGTCTGAAGTTTCAGATCTTTCCGGGATCGGCGCTGTTCAAGCGCCAGCCGCCCTGGCTGCTGGCCGCGGAAATCGTCGAGACCTCCCGCGTTTATGCGCGCACGGTGGCGTCGCTGGATCCGTCCTGGGTTGAGCCTGAGGCCACGCACCTGCTGCGCCGGCAGCACGAAGCGCCGCGCTGGCAGCGGCGAAGGGGCCGGGTGATGGTGAACGAGCGGGTGACGCTCTACGGACTGCCCATC
>SLTB01000119.1 GCA_007130155.1 Pseudomonadales bacterium | reverse complement strand
TGCCCGGGCTTCACCCACACCGATTTCCATGCGGTGGCCGGCAAGCTGGAGATGAAGGCGAAGTCGCCCAAGCTGCTCTGGTACGACGCCGACCTGGTCGTCAGGGAAGGGCTGGTCGCCGTGGAACGGGGCAAGCCGGTTTGGGTGAGCGGCAGGCTCTATCGCTGGGTCGACCCGTTGTTCCAGTCGGTGTGGACTCGGCGTCTGTTTCGAATGAGGGCACCCTGATTCACGACATCTCGCAGGCCACAGCCACGGCGCCCACCTCTCGGGGATAGCCCGCCAGACCCTTCAAGGGCGCGCTGAGGATGCGCCATCCTTCGCTCTCGAAACGCCATGCCTCCTGACGGCCACCGATCAACTCCAATCCCGAAAGCCCGGTCAGCCCCCGGCCCTGGGCCTTCAGGGCCGCTTCCACCAGCGTCCAGCGCTGCAGCAGTTTTGATCCCCTGCTGGCATCGGGCCAGGGCAGTTTTTCGGCCAGTTTTTCTGCCGGCTGCCGGTCCGTAGGCTCGAGATCCACGCCCAGCCTGGCTCGACCTGGCAGCACGCCCACCAGAACCCAGCGATCCGTATGCGTCACTGACAGGGCGACCTGGCCGGCCCAGCGAGGGGATACCACTCGCGGCCGCCGCTGGGGCCGTCTTTCCAGCGTGATCCGACCTGGTGGTCGACCGAGGACCTCGCTCAGCGTGAAACGCAGCAGGGCACTGGCCAGCAGGAAGGCGCGGCGGCGCACTTGATGTCGGAAGCGGCGAGCGGCGTTGCGGTCAGCCCCGGTGAGGTAGATGGTCATGGCGTGGAGCGCTGCCGGCGAGTTGGGCAGCAGGTGGTAAGTGCCGTGCCGGGCGCCGGCTGGCCAGATGACCCGAACAGGTTGGGGCCACACCCTTCCTGCCACGATCAGAGTGGGCCCAGCACGCTGGCGAGGCCTTGGGCCAGGTCGACCCCGGGCCGCCATCCCGAGGCCGCCGTGAAAGGGCCGATGTCACAGGACCAGTCCGGATGGGTCAGTTCGCGGGCTTTGCCCGGCGACAGCATGGGGGCGTAGCGGAAGAGGACGGAGAGGGCCAGGTTGACCCGACCGGCAGCCGCGAGCAGCGTCACCGGTACCGGGATGCGATGCACCTTGCGCTGTCGCAGGGCGCTCACGGCCAAGCACAGTTCATCCCAGCTGTAGCCCTCGCTGTGGGCATCGCTGAGTTCGAAACAGCCGCCTTGTGCGCCCGTGCTGGCAGCAGCAGCCAAGATGGCATCGATGACGTCGTCGATGTGGATCAGCGTCACTCGGGCAGCGTCCACTGCTGGCGTGGGCGCCCAGCCCCGGGCCATGCTCTGCAGCAGCGGCGCGAGCTCCTTCTCGCCCGGCCCATAGATGGCCGTGGGCCTCAGCAGCGTCCAGCGGCAGCGGGTGTTCTCGTCGAACAAGGCTTCCGCGGCTCGCTTGCTGGCGGCGTAGTGGGACAGCTGTGGAGCTCGGGCTGCCAGCGAAGACAGGTGGATAAGGCGGACGCCAGGGTGAACCTGTCCAATGCGCGCCAGCAAGGCCTCGGTGCCCGCGACGTTGACCCGGTCGAAATCGGCACGCTCCCTTCCGCGCACGGCACCGGCGCAATGCACCACCAGGGAGGTATCGGCGATCAGGGCGTCGAGGGCCTCTTTGGCGTCGAGGTCGCCGGTCACGCGTTGGACACCGGCGGGAAGTTCGGCGTCCGGTCGGCGGACAAGACCACGTACGTCCACCCCGGCGGCCAACAGGCGGTCAGCCAGAGCCCGACCGACGAAGCCGGTGATGCCGGTGATGGCCACCGGCCCCTGGCATTCCGGACTCGACAAGGCTGACGCGTTCACCTGGGAGCGCTGCTGATGGATTCAGCCAATCTGATCGGCCAATCCGCCCAGATAATCCAGGCGGGCCTGGGCCCGGGACAGCTTGCCGGAGGTGGTGCGGGGCAGGCTGTGGGGCGGAATGGCTTGGACCCGGGCCTCGACACCGAACTCGGCCTGGATGTCACGGCGTATGGCGCGCAGCATCAGCTCACGGGCCTCGGCATCCTGTTCCCGGCATTGCAGCAGCACCACCAGCAGGCTGCTGCCGTCCTCGGCGTCGACCGTGAAGGCTGCCGTGTCGGTGCTGCGCACTCCGGGGTGCTGTTCGGCCACATGCTCTACGTCCTGGGGCCAGATGTTTCGGCCATTGACGATCATCAGATCCTTGCGGCGCCCTGTGATCACCAGTTCGCCATCCACCAGGTAGCCGAGGTCGCCGGTGTCGAGCCATCCGTCGCGCAGGATCTGGGCGTTGATCTCGGGCGCGGCGTAGTAGCCTTCCATGGTGCTGGGCGTGTGCAGATGAATGCCGCCCTCGCAGCGTTCCGGCAGCACGTTGTCATGGAGGTCGCGGATCTCGACCTGATAGCCAGGCAGTGGCCGTCCACAGCGGGTGAAGCGCGTCTGACGCGACTGGGTATCGGCTTTACTGGCGGCTTGGCTGTCGGGCTGGTGACAGGACAGGTCGATGGTATCCGCCTTGAGGCCTGAACCTGGCGGCGTGAAGCTCACCGCCAGCGATACCTCCGCCATGCCATAGGAAGGTACCAGGGCGTGGGGATCGAAGCCGGCTGCTGCCACGGCCTCGGCGAAGCGTTCGAGAATCTCCGGTCGGATCATGTCCGCACCGCAGCCAGCCACTCGCCAGGGGCTGAGGTCGAGATCCTCGGCATCGCCCGGTCGCAGACGACGGGTGGTGAGCTCGTAGCCGAAGGGTGGGGCGAAGGAGATGGTGGCGCGGTTCTCGCTCAGCAGGCGCAGCCAGAGTCGCGGCCGCATGGCGAACTCGCGGGTGCCCAGGTAATCGATGGAGGCCTGACTGACCATGGGCACAATCAATTTCCCGACCAGCCCCATGTCGTGATACAGCGGCAGCCAAGAGCAGAAACGGTCGGTTTCAGTCAGCCTCAGACCGTCGCGGATGATGCCGGTGACGTTGCGTAATGTGGAACGTTCGGTGAGCATTGCTCCGCGGGGGAAGCGTGTGCTGCCGGACGTGTATTGGATGTAGGCGATCTCGTCCTCTTGTGGTGGATCCGGGAGGGTTGCTGGCTCGCGTCTCAGCAGTTCATCGACGCTGCCACGGAACAGCAGGTCGGCGACCGTCGGCATGGCGTCCAGGAGGCTGGCGAAGGCCGCGCTGCCGAAGCATGCCCTGGCGTCGGCGCTGCTGAGCATGCGTCCGAGCAGTTCCACATACTGGCGCTGTCCTCCCAGGTGAATGGTGGCTGGGAGAGGGACGGGCGTCAGGCCAGCGAAGCGGCAGGCGAAGAAGGCCACGGGAAAGTCTGGATGGGTTTCGGCGATGATGCCCACCTGACTGCCCCTGGGCAGGTTCAGACCTGCCAGACGCTGTCCTGCGGCCCGGGCGCGATCGCGCACTGCGCCCCAAGTCAGAACATGTTCGAGGCGACCGCGGCCATCGTGGAAGTTGACGCCGGTATCCGCATTGGCTGCATAAGACAGTGCGTCGAGCAGGGTCTTGAAACCCTCAGTGCGCAACGGCTGGCCACGTTCGGTAGGCGTCGCTGTCATGACGCTGTTCGGATCGGCATTTCCGGGCACGCTGGCTCCAATCAGTTCAAAGGCGGTGGCGATGACTTCAGCAGGCTGCTGCGGCCTCTTCTGAGGCTCGGCCACGTGACGGTCATCATTATGACGGCAATCGCGCTCTCAGGCACGCTCGGCAGATGGTGGCTGGCGGCTGCGCCGACGCAGGTGCATGCGTATCATCGCCGCCTGCTGCACTTTATTGGCCTTTGTTGGAGCTTGCTGGGAATTGATGGCCACGTCGATCAGTCCGCATCACCCGGCAACCCGGTTGCGGTTCGCAGTGGGCTTGCTCGCCGGTGATCGGTCGGGCCCGGATGTCGTGGCCCGGACGGAAGGTGTCGCTGGCAAGGTGCTGGTGGACATCGCCGGCGTGCCCATGCTTGAGCGGGTGCTGGACATGGTGGCCGGCCTCGAAGGCACGGCTGGTACTCACCTCTGTGGGCCGGAGCAGGCCATCGTGGCCTCGACCCCCTGGCTCAGCGCCCGCATCGAGCAGGGCGCTGTGGTCTGGCAACCTCCGCGGTCGTCGCCCGCCCGCAGCGTCGTCGCGCTGCTGGAGGCGGCTTTCCTTCCCTGTTCTTCTGCGGTTCCCGAGGCGACCGTTGATGCGCTGCTGGTGACGACTGGAGATCATCCCCTTTTGACTGCCACGACTGCGGCGCGCTTCATCGAGGATGCACTCGCCACGGGTGCCGAAGTAGTCGTGGGGCTGGCCAGGCACGGCATGGTGCAGGCTGCGTTTCCGGAAGGTCGGCGGACTGCGCTGAAGCTGGCAGACGGGCCCTTTTGCGGCTGCAATCTGTTGCTCTTCCGTGGCCTCGCAGGCAAATCCCTGCTCGACTTCTGGCAAAACCTGGAAGCGGAGCGCAAGCGGCCCGGGCGCATGGCGGCCACCCTGGGCTTCGGCATCGCTCTGCGCTATCTCGCTGGTCGTCTGACCTCGCCCGAGGTGCTGGCGCGCATCGGCCAGCTCACCGGCATTCGCCTGGCCGCGGTGACGGTGGCGGATCCGGATGCCGCAGTGGATGTGGATTCGCTGGCGGATCTTGCGCTGGTGCGTGCGCGCTTCGAGGCCCGTGACGGATGAATCGCCTTGCCATTCTCAGCAATCTCCGTAGTAAGGCAGGCCTTGCCCGCCAGCAGCTGGTGGCCTCGCTCTCGGGCCTCACAGGCGTGGAGCATCGTCTCTGCGAGGCCATGGATGATCTGCCCGCATTGCTGACAGACATGCTGGCCACGGGTCCGAAGGTGCTGGCGGTGAACGGTGGTGACGGCACGCTTCAGGCTGTTCTGACGGCACTTTTGGGGGGCGATTTCGATAAGCTGCCCGTCCTGTGCGCCCTGCCAGGAGGCTCCACCAACATGAGTGCCGGGGATCTGGGCGCCAGGGGCTCGCTGCGCAAGGCGCTGGCAGCGCTGTTGTCGCTGCGTGATCAGACCCAGGCGAGCTGGCCTATCGCCACGCGCCCCGTACTCGAAGTGCGAAGCCGTGAAGGGGCGTTCCACGCCGGTCTCTTTTTCGGTGTCGGGACGATCGTCCGTGGGGCCGAGTTCTGGCAGCAACAGCTGCGGGCGTCCGGCCGTACCGGCGAACTGGCTGCGGGCGCGGCGCTGGCGCGAGGCGCCTGGGGCATGTTGCGGCGTCAGCCGCCCTTTGCCGACCCCACCCGGCTGAGACTGCAACTTGATGACCAGGAACCCATGGATGCCGAGGTGGCGCTGCTGCTGGTGACGGTGATGCGGCGGCTTTTCCTTGGTCTGACGCCGTTCTGGGGCGAGGGGGATGCTGCCCTGGCCTGCACCTGGATTGATGATCGACCGCGGCGCCTGCTGCGCCGGCTGCCCGCCGTCCTGCGCGGACGGGCTGGCGAGATGCATGCGGGGGAGGGTTATCACAGTCAGCGGGCCGCGCAGGTGGAGGTCAGCCTCGACGACGTCTGGCTGCTCGATGGCGAGCTGCATCCGGGCGGTACCTCGCTCACGTTCCGCCCTAGTCGGCCGTTGCACTTCGTCGATCTGAGTCAGGTGTACCCCTGATGTTGCCTGCGCTGTCACCTGCCGCCAGGGCAAGGCTGCTCGAGTCCATGCGTCGAGAGGCGTCCCGACCGATTCAGCCGGAGGTGGTGACCCTCATCACGGCCTTGCGCGCACGCTTCGGCGAGCAGTTTGCAGGCGCCCTCTACTATGGCTCCTGCCGGCGTCAGACCCAGCCTGAAGGCGTGATCGACCTGCACGTGCTGCTGCATGACCCGCGCCGGGTGCTCGGTGCCGTTTCCGCAACGCTGTGCCGGCTGTTGCCACCGAACGTGTACTATCTGGAGGTGAGGCATGGCGATGTCACCGTCCGCTGCAAGTATGCGGTGCTGTCTGTGGCGCAGTTCCATCGCTCCTGTACCCAGGCTGCATTCCATTCCTACTTCTGGGCCCGCTATGCGCAACCGCTGACTCTGATCGGCCTGTATGACCGAGAGGCTGCACTGGACAGTCTGGTCACGGCCCTCGAGACGCTGGCCGTACGAAGCCTGCCGCTGGTGGATGACGGTGCGGATTGGCATGACTTCTGGGTGCGCACCTTGGGGCTGTGCTATCGGGCCGAACTGCGAGCCGAGGGCGGTGGGCGGGCTGCGTTTCTGGTGGCGGGACATCCGGACCACTATCAGGAGCTCGGCACGACGGTACTCGAGGATTTGCCGCGTGGGCGCCGCTGGCCGGCCAGAGTGGCATGGACGCTGCGGATCATCGTTGGCAAGCCGCTGTCCCTGGCGCGGCTGATCAAGGGGCTGTACACCTTCGACGGTGGACTCGACTATGTGGCCTGGAAACTGGAACGTCACACAGGAAGACCTGTCGAAATTCCGGAGCGGGTGCGGCGGTGGCCACTGGTCTTTCTTTGGCCGTTGATATTCAAACTCTGGCGCGAGGGCATGTTCCGATGAACGACGCCGCGATCACCGATGCTGAAACTGAGCCCAAGACCAGGCGCAAACTGCTGCAGCGGCTGGTCAAGTACGGCGTCCGCGCCCTGAACGACTTTCAGGGACGGCATTCGCCCATCGGCATTCCGCCGATCTTCCCCGAGCCGCGTGTGTTCCCGTTCACCGTGCCGTTGGAAGATGCCTGGAAGCCCATCCGCAAGGAGCTGGACGAGGTGCTAAAGCGGCGGGAGGACGTGCCATCCTTTCATCAGATCTCACCGGATCAGGCGCGCATCTCCAAGGGCGACAACTGGAAAACCTACACGTTCTACGTTATGGGGCATCGGGTGGATGACAACTGCGCGAGCTGCCCCGAGACCGCAGCGCTGCTCGATCGCCTGCCAGGGCTGCAAAACGCCTTCTTTTCCATCCTGGCGCCGCGTTATCACATTCCCGCGCACTGCGGGCCTTCGCGGGCCCTGCTGAGGGCCCATCTGGGATTGAAGGTGCCGGCGGATCGGGACAACTGCTGGATCCGGGTAGACGACCAGTTCCATCACTGGCAAGAGGGCCGGGTCGTGGTGCTCGATGATACCTACGAGCACGAAGTCAGGAACGATACCGACGAGGAAAGAGTGGTGCTGTTCCTGGATCTCGATCGCCCCATGGATTTTCCAGGGCGTATTGTCGACGGATTACTGCTGCGCGCCATGCGGGCCACCGCCTTCGTCCGCGATCCGCTGCGCAATCTGGAGGCCTGGCGTGCCGGGCGCCCCGAACGGACTCCTCATGACGGTTGACCGTTACCTGCTCAAGGAGATGGGTCGGCCGTTCCTGGTTGGCTGGTTCCTGCTGACGGCCATTTTCGGGGCCTACATCACTGCCGGCCTGCTGCAGGATGCCGCCGCGGCCGGCCTTGCGCCCACGTCCATGTGGGCCCTGGTGGCGTTGCGCTGCATGATCGCCGCTGAGGTCATTGTTCCCACGTCCATGTTCTTTGCGGTGCTGTTTGCTTTCGAACGCATGAACCGGGATCGGGAGCTGGTGGCGCTGTTCGCCGGCGGCTGGTCGCGGGCCCGTCTGCTGCTGCCGGTGGTAGGCATCGGCCTCATGATGGTGGTGGTAGTCGCGATACTCACGCTGCAGGCGCGGCCCTGGGCCTATCGCACCAGTGACCAGGTGGAGGACCGGGCAGCGCGGCTCGATGTCAGCGCCATGCAGGCTGGACGCTTCTACGCCCTCGGCTCGGATCTGGTGGTAACCGCATCGAGCATCGACTACGGCGGTGGTTTTCTCGAGGACGTCCTGGCGCGGCAGCAGCGGCCACTGGGCGATCGACTGATTCGAGCCGAGCAGGCACGGCTGGCGCCGCCGCAGGCCGACGGCTCACAGCTGGTGGAATTCTTCCGTGGTCAGGTGGTCACGCTGACTGGCAACGGGGGAGACGTCCGCCACGGTTTCGAGCGCCTCGGAGTGCGCTGGAGGGAGGCTGCGGCGGACGAGGATGCGCTGCTCGACCGCCGGGCCCGGCCTACCACCGGGCTGCGTCACGCTGAGGTCCCGCGTGAGACGGCGGAATTCCAGTGGCGGCTGACCCTGCCCTTCCTGACCTTCGGCATGACTCTGATTGCGGGGGTCATCGGCACGCTGGCTCCGGGTAAAGTGACGGCGCTGCGTATGCTGTCGGCGATGGGCGCCTATGTATTGGTGTTTAATGTCGCCGCGGCGGCACGGACCGGGCTGGAGCAGGGCAACGTTGCAGCCATGCCAGGGATTTTCTGGCTGCCGCTGCTGCCGCTGGCCATCGTCGCCGGCATCCTGGTCTGGGTGAGGCGTAACTCATGATCCGCCTGCAGCGAATCGATCGCTATCTCGGCAGCGAACTGTTCCGCGGCTATGCCGTGGTGGCCTGCGTGCTGCTGGCGCTGTTCTCTGTGATGGCCTTTATCGACGAGCTCGATGACGTAGGTGATGGCGTCTATAACGTAGGCAGTGCACTGGCCTACGTCATCATGACCACCCCGAGCCGGATCCTGCGGCTGCTGCCGTTCATCACCCTGTTCGGTGGCTCGCTGGCGTTGTGGCAGCTCGCTCGACGCAGTGAGCTGGTCATTCTGCGGGCGGCCGGGATGTCTCTGCGCCGATTGGCCTGGTCCACCATGTTGCCGGGACTGGTGCTGGTGGTGGCGGTGCCACTGGTCTACGAGTTCGTCGCGCCTGCGCTGTACCAGGGTGCCACCATGAGCCGGGAGACCGCCATTGGCGGAGAAGGCAGGGTGGGGCAGGGATTCTGGTCGCGCAGCGGCGACGTGGTGATCGAGGTCGGTGCTCTGGCTTACGGCCGGGTGCCCGTGGACATCCGCATCTATCAGCTCGGTCCCGATGCTGGTCTGACCTCGGTGATGGAGGCGACCTCAGCGGATCCCCAGGAAGACGGCAGCTGGCGTCTGCATGGCGCCGAGCAGCGGTTTTTCTACGCTGATCGGGTGGAGCGAAAGATGCTTGAATTCGATGCTTGGCGGCCCTGGTGGGCGGATGACACGCCGCTGCATCCGCCGCCGGTGGACAGCCTGTCGTTCAGCGATCTGCGTGGTTACATCGATTATCTGGAGGCCACGGGTCAGCCACGGCAGCGTTGGGAGCTGGCCTACTGGCGAATGTGGCTGCTGCCGGTTTCGGCGCTGCTGATGGGGCTGTTGGCGGTACCCATTGCGCTGATGGGGCCTCGTGAGGGGGAGTTCAAATTCGTGGGATTGGCCGCAGCCGGAGGACTTTTCTACTACCTGGGCGATCAGGTGGTGGCCAATGCCGTACTGGTCAGTGGCGCGTCACCACTGATGGCAGCGCTGGCTCCGCCACTGGCGCTGGCCGTGGTGGTGGCCTACATCCTCAAGCGGCTGGATTGATTGACTGAATCTGGCGTGGTCCCCCTATGGGTGTTTGCCGAGAACATTCCTCAGCCGCGGATGGCGCCCACAGGCGCACCACGCTGAGTATTGCGACACCCTCCATTGGGGGCGATCAGCGCCGGGAGGTGCTGTGATCAGAGGCTGCCGCCGGCGACGGCTTTCGGACGCCCCATCAGGTGCTCGGCCACCACCGCGTAGGCGTCGATGATCTGGCTGATCTGATCCGGTGTGTGTGCGGCTGACAGGCTGCAGCGCAGAATGCTCATGTTCTTGGGAGCACCCGGAGGGACCACGAGATTCACATAGACGCCTGCATCGAGCAGCATCTGCCAAGCGTCCGCCGCCTGCTGGGGTGAATCCATAATGGTGGCGATCACCGGGCTGGAGTCGGCGCCGAGGGTGAAACCGAGGCCGGTCAGGGCGCTGTGGACGCGCTTGGCATTGCTCCACAGTCGCGTCCGCAGCTCCGGGCGCCGACTGATCAGATGCAGTGCGGCGCGGGTGGAGGCAATGACCGACGGTGTCGATGAGGCCGTGAACATGTAGGCACGGATCTGGGCCCGCAGCGGGTTGATGTCGTGCTTGCGGCTGGCGCAGTAGCCGCCGACGCTGCCAAGGCTCTTGGAAAACGTGCCGGTGATGAAGTCCACCTGGTCCTCGACGCCTTCTGCTTGAGCCAGGCCGCGACCGGTGGCGCCCATGGTGCCAAAGCTGTGGGCGTCATCGAGCAGAAGATAGGCGCCGTAGCGGTCCTTGACCTCGCAGATCTGCTTCAGCGGTGAGACGTCGCCTAGCATGCTGTAGAGACCTTCGACGATGACCAAGGTGCGGCTGGCGCGTTCGCCGAGGCGGCGCAGGCGCTTATCCAGGTCGTCGGGATCATTATGGCGGAATCGGTACACCTCGGCACCGGAGAGCTTGGCGCCCTCATAGATGCTGGCATGGGAGTCCGCATCCAGAACGATCACATCGCCGGGGCCTGCCAGCGTGGAGATGACGCCCACGTTGGCTACATAGCCGGTGGTGAAGACGATGGCGGAACGGGCTTCGAGGAAGTCCGCCAGCTCGGTCTCCAATGCGGCATGGCAGGCGTAGGTGCCGTTGGCCAGACGCGATCCGGTAGTGCCGGTGCCGTGGCTTCTGACAGCGCGGACGGCGGCTTCGACACAGACGGGATCAAAGGTCAGGCCAAGGTAGTTATTGGTGCCCGCCAGGACAACGCGGTTGCCGGCGATATCACCTTCCGTCGCCGAACCGGCAACGTCGATGGTGGCGCCAATGGCATTCACGCCCAGGGCTTGAAGGACATCCTGACTGCGCTGGGCAGCCTCGAGCTTTTCGAGAAGACTCATTGGTCACCGATCAGTAAGTAATTGGACCCGACGCGCCAGATCGGAGATCGTGCGGACGTCACCCAGCTCATTGATGGGAAAGGAAATGTCGAAAACATCTTCAAGTTGTTCGATGAGCTCCATCACGTCCAGGGACGCCAGTCCGAGCTCTTCGATCAAATCCATGTCTTCGCCGACCACCTCACCCTTCGCGACCGTCGTCCGCAGGATTTGTTGAATCTGCGCGACGCACTCATTGTAAGTTGTCATCACGATTGGCCGTTGAAAACGGCCTGTATCCCCTGAGTCCCTGAGCGTAGTGGGTATCACCTTTTCATTCCTTGGGTTGAAACCCGCGAAGACACCTGCACTTTGCCATCTAACTTGCTGATGCACAAGAGAAGATACCCATCGGTCCGGGGGTGAAAAGGGGCCTTTTGTCGGAACAGACTATGCAGCATGGCTCGTGCATGTCTCCAGCTTTTCTCCATCATTGCGCTAGTTTAGACATAAATCAAGCGTTCTTCCGCGTCAGGGGCGCATAAACGTGAATCGAAACGCCCGTGAAACACTTCAGACACTCTGGGGTAGCTAAAGTGCCCGTATGGCACTGCCTCGTATGGCATTGCAATGAAGCTTCTAACGAAGCTTCTTCAGCTCTCGCGACCGGCCTCGTAGGCCAACGTGGGATCTTCGAGGCGGAGATATCGACGCAGCCAGTGCGTCAGAAGATAGAAGGGGCCGGTGTCTGCCAGGGCCACGCTCATCTTGAACAGATAGTTGCTGCCCATCAGGACGAACAGGGTGGCCAGGGCGATGTTTCCCGCCAAGTAAGCGGCGCCGAAGGTTACAGCAATCACCATGAAGGAATCCACCATCTGACTGATCAGGGTGGAAAAATTGTTTCGCAGCCACAGATGCTTACCGCGGGTCAGCCGCTTCCAGAAGTGGAACAGCTGGACGTCGCAGAATTGGGCTGCGATGTAGGCCAGCATGGAGGCGAACACCGCACCGGAAGTGCAGTAGTAGAGCAGTTGGAAGAATTCCACCGATCCCACCACCACTTCGCCGTTGGGAAGGCTGACGGCCTCCTCGAGGGCCAGAACCTGCCAGGGGGGCTGGGCTTCGGGGCTGACGGAGGGCAGGGCCTGGGCGACCCACATGGTGCCGAGTATGAAGAAGTTCAGGCCCAGCCCCACCCAGACCAGGAAGTTCGCCCGGGCGCGACCGTAGAGTTCGCTGATCAGGTCGGTGCAGAGGAAGGTCAGGGGATAGGGCAGGACGCCTACCGCCAGCGCCATGGGACCGAGCTGCACAAAACGGGTAATGCCGATGACGTTCAGCAGGGTCATGGCGCAGAGAAAGGTCCCCGCGAGCACGATGAACACACGTTCGCGGCGCTCGTTCAGATCGGCGTCGGTCATCAGGGCTGTCCTCGGGAGCTATCCTCGGGATGGTGGTCAGCGTTCGAGCTGGCCGAGATTGGCGTGCAGCACCGCACCATTGATCACGGGGTGGGTGGCGGCCCAGACGATGGTATCGGCGATCTCCTCTGGCCGTATGAGGCGACCGAAGGCCGACATAGAAGCCACGGCCTCTTCGGTGGCCGGGTCCGTGCCGATATGGGAGCGCAGCATTTCGGTGTCGGTGAAGCCGGGACAGACGCAGGCGGTATGGATGCCGCGGCCGGCAAGATCCTGGCAGGTGGCCCGCATCATGCCGATGGTGGCGTGCTTGGTGGTCACGTAGGACGCCGAGTTAGGCACCGCCTTCTCGGACAGGGTAGAGCCCACATAGATCACGGCCGAGCCGGGTTTCATCAGGGGCAGCAGCGCCGTATTCAGGGTGTTGGGTGCAGCCAGATTGATCTGCAGCACCTCCCGAAAGCTTTCGTCGTCACACTCGCCGCTGCGGTCGTTGCGCAATAGCGACGCGTTGTGGATCAGAAGCAGTTGATCGGCATCCGCGACGCTTGTGGCGAGCTCTGCAGCGACGTGGGCGACGGCGCCGGGGTCGGCGAAGTCACAAGTGATGCTGGTGACGCCCGGGACCGGGCAGGGCCGCCGGGAAAGGTTGGTGACAGCCCAGCCTGCGTCGATAAAGCGTGCTGCGGTGACGGCACCGATGCCTGCACTGGCGCCGCTGATGATGACCTGTTTCATGCGCTGCTCCATTCCTGTCCGGCCCATTGGTTGGTGCCCGAGGATACCCGGATCTTCAGGCGCCGAATGTCCTCTGCTGCCAGTGCCGGGTGGCTCCGCACCCGTTGCAGTATCCAGCCTGCGAGGTCTTCCACTGTAATGTTGCGCAAGTCCAGAACCAGGACATCCCGCGGCAGAAAGGGGATCTGCTCGTTGGCGTAGTGGGCGAGTACCATGCCCTCCCTTTCCTCCACGCGCAGCCAGGGGCTTGCGCCTGGCAGCAGCATCTTTTCGTCGAGTTCTTCGCAGATGCCTTCGAGCAGGCGCTTGATGATGGCGTAGTCGAAGCATAGTCCGCCGGCACCCACCGGGGTCGTGATCTCGCAGGCCACACGCCAGTTGTGGCCGTGGAGGTTCTCGCGTTCGGTGGCGGAGAACATCGTGAAGTGCCCGGCAGAGAAGTTCAGATACTCCTTGGCGATCTCGATGGTGGCCAGCTCACCTGTGGTCATGGGGTCATCCTGGGTGGTTTGGATGCCCGGCATTCTGCCATGAGCACAGCCCTGGGTCGCGACCGCGCAGGTGCGGTGGTAGCGTTTGTCCATCATGACTTCAGGAGCAATGGCCATGCCTTGGTTCGAGCAGGGTGATCTGACGATCCACTACGACATTCAGGGCGAGGGTTTCCCCGTGCTGCTGCTGGCACCAGGCGGGATGCGCTCGGCGGCGGCGCTCTGGGAGCGGGCGCCGTTCGACCCCAGGATGGTTTTGGTCGATGCCTTCCAGGTGATCAGCATGGATCAGCGTAACGCAGGGGCATCGCGCGGCCCCGTCGGCGACGGTGATGGCTGGCAAACCTACGCCGATGATCAGTTGGCGCTGCTCGATCACCTCGGCATTGGCCGATGCCATGTCCTCGGCATGTGCATTGGGGGGCCTTTCTGTCTGGGCCTGATGGCGGCGGCACCGGAACGGATTGCTGCGGGTGTCCTGCTTCAGCCCATTGGGCTCGATGGCAATCGAGGCGAGTTTTTCGATCTCTTTGATGGCTGGGCTGTCTTGCCCCTGGGTTCTTGGACCCGATGGTATGTTAGATCTGAACCATCGAGGACGAACCCATGGCACGAAAAAGCGAACTGCCCGCAAGCAAGCGGGTCGAGGCAGTACTGGCATTGC
>SLTB01000353.1 GCA_007130155.1 Pseudomonadales bacterium | reverse complement strand
GCTCCACCCGAACCTGATCGAGTTCCTCCTTGACGTGCTGCTCACCCTGCAGCGTGGCCTTCTCCGAGCTCCAGATCTCCTCGAGATCTGCATACTCTTTCTCAAGCTTATCGATGTTCTCCTCGATATCACCCAGGCGCTTGCGGGAGGCGTCGTCTGTTTCCTTCTTCAGGGCTTCACGTTCGATCTTGAACTGGATCAGACGCCGCTCTAGACGATCCATCTCCTCGGGCTTGGAGTCCATCTCCATGCGGATGCGGCTGCCAGCCTCATCGATCAGGTCGATGGCCTTGTCAGGGAGCTGACGGTCGGTGATGTAGCGATGAGACAACTTCGCGGCTGCGACAATGGCGGGGTCACCGATGGTCACACCGTGGTGGATCTCATAGCGCTCTTTCAGGCCCCGCAGAATCGCCACCGTATCCTCCACGGTAGGTTCTTCCACGAGCACTTTCTGGAAGCGCCGCTCCAGCGCCGCGTCCTTCTCGATGTGCTGCCGATACTCGTTGAGCGTCGTTGCGCCAACGCAGTGCAGTTCACCACGAGCGAGAGCTGGCTTGAGCATGTTGCCCGCATCCATGGAGCCCTCAGCCTTTCCGGCGCCGACCATGGTGTGGATCTCGTCGATGAACAAAATAACGTTGCCTTCCTGTTTGGAAAGCTCATTGAGTACCGACTTCAAACGCTCCTCGAACTCGCCACGGTACTTTGCACCTGCTATCAATGCCCCCATATCCAATGACAGGACCCGCTTGTTGCGCAGCCCTTCGGGCACTTCGCCATTGATGATGCGCTGAGCGAGCCCTTCGACAATGGCGGTCTTGCCCACGCCAGGTTCGCCGATCAAAACCGGGTTGTTCTTGGTGCGACGCTGCAGCACCTGAACCGTTCGTCGAATCTCTTCGTCCCGGCCGATGACTGGATCGAGCTTGCCCTGCTCGGCACGTTCAGTCAGATCCACCGTGAAACGATCCAGAGCCTGACGGTTGTCCTCTGCGTTGGGGTCCGCCACTTGTTCTCCGCCACGTACCGCTTCGATAGCTGCGGTCAGCTTCTGCAGCTGCATACCACGGGCTTTCAGCATACGGCCGAGCTGGCCACTATCCTCGCCGGAGGCAAGCAGCACCAGCTCGCTGGAAATGTAGCTATCGCCACGCTGCTGAGCATGACGGTCTGCCAGATTCAGCAGCTTTCCCAGCTCCGCGGAGGCGCTGATCGAACCCGTGGGCGTCTTGATTTTGGCCAGCCCATCAAGGGCAGACTCCAAATCCTGCCGCAAGCCGGCCACGTCGACGCCAGCGCGCTGAAGCAAAGGGGGCACGCTGCCGCCCTTCTGCTCCAGGAAGGCGGCCAACAGGTGCACCGGCTCCAGCTGTGTATGGTCTCGACCCACGGCCAGAGACTGGGCATCCGCCAGTGCCTCCTGCAAACGACTCGTAAAGCGTTCCATTTTCATACTGTGATCCTCGTGATCGGCTTTCGCCCTGCAAATCCACAGGATGATCCCTACGGCAGATCGGGCCTCAATGGCTCCATAGATGCGGGTTCGCAGCGCAAATTCAATGCTGCAGGTTCAAGACGTTGCGGCATCACTGGGCCACGAACCGTCAGGGGCGCATGAACGGAAAATCCTGATCGCCGTCGAGGTTCTCGAGCTCGAATGCCACTTCGCTGCGAATGTCCTCCGCGCTGCGCCTACGGCGCAACTGCTGCAGCAGCTCGCTGAGCATGGCCTTCGCGAAGCGCTCCGGATCGATGCTCTGCTCAGCCGCTGCCGCCATGGCGCAGTCGAGATGCTGTCGTGCGAGTTCATACGGTCCGGTCATGCGGGGCTACTCCCGTGGCTTCAGGCCTTCAAAGGGCTTGGCGCGCGTGACGGCAGGCCCCGTAGATATTGTCTATACTGCACCTCATCAGAACATGACTGGCCTGTGGAGCCCTTGACGTGCATCAAGCCCATGAGCTGCCTCCCGCCGATCGCCGCGAGCACGCCCGGATCGAGGTGCCACTCGAAGTCGAGCTCGATCATCCCAGTATCGGTCGCCGCCGTTGCCGCGTACGGGATGTTTCCGAGAACGGCCTGTTCCTGGAGTTTCCCGACCACCAGTTGCTGGCTGGCGCCCGTTTGCGGGTGACTCCGGTGGCGCCATCCCTGATCGGGCACGACCACTGCCCTACCGTCGAGATCGAAGTGACGCGCACCGCTGCAGACGGCATCGGCACCCGTTTCGCCAGTTGCACCGGGGCTTACCTCTTCAGCAGTTTTCGCCAGCGCCGACACAGCCTCGCAGTTGGTATAGATTATTTCCAGGTACACTTGGCTGCCGTCATCACCGATGCCGACAACCGTCTGCTGGTGGTGGAGGATCAGGGTCGCTGGCTCTTCCCCGGAACCTTCCTGGTGGTGGGCCACACCATCGAGGCCAGCATCAACGGTATGCTGGAAGCTGAGTTCGGCGTCGAACTCGCGAGTGTGAACTCACCCATCGCCACCGCCACCATCGACGGCGGTCTGGCTCCCGAGGGGGCCACCCTGGCACTGTTCCATCCCTGTACCATCCGCGGCGAGGCCAGCCTTCAGACTCGCAGCCGCTATAAACGGCTACGTTGGCTGGCTGCGAAAAAAGACCCAAGCGACCTGGTCTTCGCGGACCCGGAACTGCGTTGTCTGGCCCGCCAGGTATTGCTGCCCTGACTTGGATCTCGCACTGCGACCACTCGCCTTCACAGTGCCGCGTCCACCAACCCACCTGCTGCAGTCGAACAAGGAACAGGAAGACCGGCAGAGCGCACTGCTGTAGCGGGCCACTAGCGTACCTGGCGCTGTCGCGAAACGAACGACAGCAGGCTGTCGCGGACCGCCTCTCTAGAGGCGCATGCCTGGTCCGCATCCAGGCACACGCCGCGAATCTGCCAACGGGCAGCCGCTGAGGCCCAGGGTCGCGCCGACAGGCGACTCGCTACGTCAGCAGAATGAACGAATGTGAACCTGAGCGAGAACCCGCTAAAATCACCCCGGGCGCCAGAGGTAGACGCAACATGGTGATCGCAGACTTCGATAGCGAAACGCGCACCGGACGCATCATTCTCACGCCCAATCGCTCCTGGTCATGGCGCGCCAACCTGATCTTCCTCGGCGTGCTTGGCAGTGTCTGCCTGGTGATCGGGACGGCATTCCTGCTGCAGGGACTCTGGCTGATATTGCCGTTCAGCATCCTCGAGGTCGGTCTCGTAGGCCTGGCGCTGTACTACTGCGCTAGGCGCACCCACAGCCAGGAGGTTCTGACCTTCTCGGATGACGAACTGTGCATCGAGAGTGGCCGCAGGCGTCCGGAGAAGCGTCACGTTTTCAAGCGCCTGTTCGCCCGCATCTTCGTCCGCCGTCCTAGGCACCCCTGGTATCCCACCCGCATCGCCGTGCGCTCCCATGGCCACGAAGTCGAGGTCGGTGACTTTCTGAGCCCCGAGGACAAGGATATTCTGATCGCCGAAATGCGACGCATGATTGCCGCTTTGGAAAGCCGTTCGAGCTGAGAGTCGACCCGAAGGGGCCTACTGTCGCCCCGTCCTGATTGATCGCGGAGTTCTTGAGTTTCCTACGATTAGCATGCTAACTATTAGCATGAATATGCATTCCGGCAGCCTTCGGGAGCGCTTCGGTTTCGTGCTTTCACGCTTGGCGCGAAGCTGGCGGCACCATCTCGACACGAGGCTGGCTCCACGCGGCATCAGCTATGCGCGCTGGGTCACTTTGGTGTATCTCCAGCGTGACGGCGAGGGCATGCAGCAGCGTGAACTGGCGGACTACATGGGTATCGAAGCCCCCACGCTGGTCCGAACGCTGGACCAGCTCGAACGTCTCGGACTCATCGAGCGCCGCCCCCACCCCCATGATCGCCGCGCCAAGTCCGTTCATCTCACAGCAGACGCCAGTCGTGACCTCGCCACCTTCAGCGAGGCTGCTGCCTCAGTCAGGCATGAACTGCTTGCCGGCATCGATGATGTGGAGATTGAAGCGTGTTTCAAGGTGCTGCAACAGGTGCTGGCCAACGCTCGGCGGCTGGAGCGCGATGACCCGCCCGAGGGGAAGCCATGAGCACGTCGCCCGCCGCTGCGCCGCCCCCTCCTCCGCGCTCACGTCGTAGCACCAATTTTTTCGCCGGCGCCCTGGCTCTCATCACTGTGCTGGGCCTGACCGCCTGGGTTCTGCATCGCATCGCCTATGTCCACGTGTCCGATGCTCGCGTTGCCGCGACCATGATCACGCTGTCCAGCCGTATCGACGGTCGTATCGAAACATTGCCCATCCAGGAAGGCCAGCGCATCGAGTCGGGGCAATTGCTGCTGGGCATCGATGACCGTGAGGCTCGACTGCTCCTTGCCGAGCGCGAAGCACAAATACGGCGGCTGGCTGCGGAGGCCAACACGCTCCGGGAGCGGCAGCACATGGTGGATGCGCAAACTTCTAGCCGCCTGGAGAGCCGGCGTTCGGAGCAGAGCTCAGCCGAAGCGCAACTGCGAGCGGCAGAAGCCGAATACGACCGGGCTGAGGCCGAGTGGGAGCGCGCCACGCCCATGCTGGAGCGAGAGATCATCTCCCGCCAGAGCTGGGAAACGCAGCGCAACAACCATCTCCAGGCTCGCAGTGCACTCGAAGCCGCCATCGCCAATCTCTCACGAGCCCGCGCCAGCATCAAAGAAGCCGAGGCTGAGCGGGCCCAACTGCGACTGCTCGAAGCCGAGCTCAGCGCCCTGACCCATGCGATGGACGAGGCCGTGGCTCAGCGTGATCGCCAGACTGTCATCGTCGACGAGCATCAGATTCGTGCTCCCGAAAGCGGGGTGATCGATCAGGTCTTCGTCGAGCGTGGCGAGCACGTGCATCGTGGCCAACGACTTCTGATTCAGCATTCCCCTGACGAGGTTTGGGTGTCTGCCAACGTCAAGGAGACCGAACTCCGACACTTCGATCGCGGCGCCGGCGTTCGGGTCGCAGTCGATGCCTACCCTGGGGTGACCCTGAGCGGTCGCGTTACCCGCATAGGTAGCGCGGCCACCAGCGAATTCGCCCTGCTTCCGACACCGAATCCCAGCGGCAATTTCACCAAAATCACCCAGCGGGTGAAGATCCGTATTGATCTCGATGATACTCAGGGCCTGCACTTGCGACCGGGAATGATGGTCGGGGTGAGAATTGACAAGTGAATCGGCCATCACAGGCCGTTACACGGTGCCCGACGACATCGAGGCCAGCCCCAACGTCCGCGCCCTGTTCGCCCGCTACGGTCCTGTTTTTCGCTGGGCTGTCACCTTCACCGCCATGCTCGGGGCCTTCGCCACGCTCCTGACCGGGACCATCATCGTCGTCGCCATTCCCGACGTCATGGGTGCACTGGGAATGACCGCTGAACATGCTCAGTGGCTCTCCACCGGCTTTCTCGCCGCCACCACCGTCACCATGCTGCTGGCGGCCTGGTGCGTGGAAACCATCGGCATGAGCCGGACCTTCAACCTGTCCATGTTGGTGTTCCTCGGCGGCTCCCTGCTCGGTGGTGTGGCAGCCACTGGCGAAATCCTCATCATTGCCCGCTTCATCCAGGGCGCTGGCGCCGGCCTGATGACGCCTATCTCCATGCTGATCGTGTTTCAGGTCTTCCCGGTACACCGGCGCGGCACGGCCATGGGACTGTTCGCCATCGGCGTGGTGCTGGCGCCGGCGCTCGGCCCAGTGCTCGGCGGCCTGCTCATCGACCAGTTGAGCTGGCGCTACGTGTTTTTCATCGCCATACCCTTCGCCATGGTCAGCATTCCCCTGGCCATGGTGTTTCTACCTCAGCGCGAGCCCACCGCACGCACCCCTGGCTTCGATTGGACCGGCGTCGTCCTGCTCAGCGTGTTTCTCGTCTCCCTGCTGGTGGCGCTGTCGGACGGCCCAAGGGACGGATTTGGAGACGATCGAATCGCCTTACTGCTCCTGATCGCGGCCATCACAGGAGTCGCATTCATGGGGTGGGAATCCAGGGTGAAGGATCCCATCTTCAAACTCGCACTTTTCGGCCACGGACGCTTTCTCGCGGCCGCCATCGTGACCTTCGTCATCGGTGCCGGCCTGTTCGGATCCACCTACTTCCTGCCCCTGTTCCTGCAGACGGTGCAGGGACTCAAGCCCACCGACGCCGGCCTGCTTCTGCTGCCCGCAGGGCTGATCATGGCGGTGTTCTTCCCGCTGGCCGGCTATCTGTCGGACATGATGTCCCCGCGGCGACTGATCCTGTTCGGAATCGTCCTGTTTGCGATCTCATCGCTGCTCATGATCAAGGTGGACACCCAGACTCCGTTCCTCAACCTGGCACTCTGGACCCTGCTGGGCCGTATCGGACTGTCTTTCATCTTCCCCTGCCTGAACGCTGCGGCCATGCGTCCCCTGCCGCTGGAACTGCTGGCCCACGGTTCCGGAATGGTCAACTTCCTTCGTCAGCTCGGCGGCGCATTCGGGGTCAACCTGCTGACCATCCACTTCTCCCAGCGCGCCACGTTCCACGCCGACTCCCTGAATGTCACCCAAACGCCGGGCAACGCGTCGACTCGGGATCTCATCGAGTACCTGATGCAGATGTTCCGGCGCATCGAGGGAACCGCAGGCCAGGAGTGCGAGCTGGCGATGCACTTTCTCGATCAGATGGTCTGGGAGCAGGCCAGCATGCTCGCCTATCGGGACGTCTTCTTGGCGGTGAGTGTGGTGTTCGTGCTGTGCCTGATTCCGGCTTGGTTCATGGACTCGCGTGCTCCTCACACACTGAGGCCGCCAGCCCGCGCGCCTGCGCGTTGAGCGCGTAGAGTGAGTCCCGTTGCCCTCAGCGCTGCAGGCCACTGAGGAAGGCCTCCCACTCGACCCGATGGTGATTCCCGGTGCGATTGAACCCGCGAGCCCGGGCTAGACGCGCCATGCCGGAGCCGCGGCGATGCCCGCTGTGGCGATACTGCGAATCGCGACATCCTGCCCAAACTCCAACTTGAGCTCACCAGGCTGAAGCCGATCGTTGACCTTGGGAACCTGCACGCCATCAGCGCGGAAGAACAGGCCATCCGCATCGCGCTTCCGACTGCTTATCCACCATCGTGCAGCAGCCGATCCGGGAGCGCCACAGGTCGCATCGCACCCCATTTGAAGGTGCCTCGGAACGGTCCATCAACGCCTCCCGCAACCCTGCTCAGGTTGCCAGTGCCAGTAGCGCCGGCGCTGCTCACGCAAAGCGTGCAGTTCGGCGGGACGGATAGAGTCCCAAGTCAGCATGCCCCCAGGTCCCGTCCCAAGAACCTCGGCGCCCACCGCTTGCCAGCGCTCGACCACGATCGGGTGAGGATGGCCAAAGGGGCTCGGGCAGCCTGCCGGGACCGCCACGAAGCGCGGCTCAGTGAGGCGCACAAGCACCCGTCCCGATGAGGTATGGGATCCATGGTGAGGAGCCACCACCAGATCCTTCCTGCCCAGATCCGCGGCCAGCCGGCGCTCGGCGAAGACATCGATGTCACCAGGCAGCAGCACCGCGCTTCCAGCGGCTCGGATCCGCAGGACGCAGGAATGACGGTTGAACCAGCGCGGATCTCCGGCCACATCCGGTTCCGGCAAGAGAATGTCGAAGCGCACACCGTCCCACTCCCAGCTCTGTCCAGCATGGCAGGGCATGCTTTGAGGAAAAGCCGCTGGCAGCGTTACAGGCGAGGTCACTTCAGCATCAGGAAACGCCGCAAACACGCTGGGGAGTCCCCCCATGTGATCGTAGTGCGCATGACTCACGATAATCCTGTCGATCTGGCGTACACCCAATGCTGCCAGCGCCGGGATCACCACCCGGCTGCCGGCATCGCTATCGGTGCCGAACGCGGGTCCAGTGTCGTAGAGCAGCGTATGTCGGTGGGTGCGCACCACGGCAGCATGGCCCTGGCCCACGTCGAGGATGTGCACCCGGAACCCTCCCTGCGGTGGCGCTCCGATCCTCGGCACAAGCAAGGCCACCAACACCAGCAAAGCCACGATCCGCAGCGGCCAGGGCCATGGGAACCAGGCGAGGATGGCTGCCATTACCGCCACTGGCACCAGGACATCACCGGCCACCTGCAGCGGAAGGGAGCGCTCTGGAAGCATGGCCAGGCCTTGCAGAACAAGGGTCAGGGTTTCCGCCAGGACACCCAAGCCGGTCTCAGCACCCGGCATCCCAAGCCACACAGCCAGACCCAGGATCAGCCCAAGGGGCAGCAGCACCATCGCCACCAGAGGAATGGCGATGAGGTTGATCAAAGGTGCCAGCAAGGGCATGCGGCCGAACGCCATGGCCAACGGCAACGCCAGCAGGGTCGTCACCGCAAGCTGGGCAAGCAAGGTCCCGCGCCAGGCTGACAGGTGCATCAGGCTCCGCCCGGACACCACCAGCAAAAGCGCTCCCACCGCCAGGAAGGACAGCCAGAATCCGGCGGCCAAGGGTGCCAAGGGATCGAGAACCAACACCGCTATGGCAGCGCAGAGCAGAGCAGACAGCGGATTACCGTGACGATTGCTGGCCACCAGCGCCGCGCCGACCGCCAGCATCAGCAGAGCTCGTCGAGCTGGCAGTTCGAAACCCGTCAGGATCGCGTAGGCGCAAGCCCCAGCCAGGACGCTCAGCATGGCCAATCCCGGTGCGCGGGCACGCAAGCCGCTGATCGTCGCCAGCCAGAGCACCACCGCGGCGACAATGCCCACATGCAACCCTGATACCACAAGCAGATGGGTGGTGCCGGTGGTGGCCAGAAGCGCCCAGTCTGCGGCCGTCAGGGCACTGCGGTCACCGACCAGCAGTGCGCGCAGATGGCGCCCGCCCCTCCCGGGTGCAACGGCCTCGATGGCTGCAGAGGCTCGCTGCCTGAGACCAGCGACGCTAGGCCGAGCCGGCGCAGGGCGCAGGCGCCGGGCGCCACCGCCCCGCAGATAACCCTGCGCATCGATCCCTGCCCGGAAAAGATTGCGCTCCGGATCACCGCCACCCGGATTGGCAAGGCCCCGGGGAGTGCGCAGTCGCACCGGAAGCTCCCAGATTTCGCCTGCTTTCGAGCCCCTGAGCGGATCGTCGGGCGCATGCAGATACAGACGGATGCGACGTGGTCGAAGCCCATCTGAATCTGCATCGAAGGCGTGCGTATCGGTGACCTCGAGCTCTATCATCCGCGGTTCGGACTGCGGCTCCGCCCGCGTGATCCGACCCACGACAACACCGTCTACATGCATCCCCTCAAGGCGCGCACTGCTACCCTGGACAACCGCCATGCCTGGCAGCAAGGAACCCAATGCCACAGCCAATACCAGCAGCGATAAGCTCCGACGCCTGCCGATCAGGGCTGCCATCCATGCGGCTGCAGTCAGCAGGCTGCAGTAGTCCGGCCCCAGCGCGATGGCCGCCATATGGCCGGCCAGAAATGCCCAGGCCAGTTTCAGCGCTGGAGCGGCGCGTTCCGGCTGGGCATAATCCTGCCGCCCAGCGGGCTGCCCCACTGCTGACCTCTCACCGTCCTTCTTTGCGGTAACGCACATGCCACGCCAGTTCCTCAAGAGATACATGCCCAAGGTCCACGACCTCGAACGCCATCGAGGTCTCGGAATACTGGGCAAGCGCCTCTTCGATCCTGAACTGTGGCATCTGAACCGGCAGTGCGTTTCGGCTGCTTTTGCCGTAGGACTTTTCGTAACCTGGCTGCCGATACCGGCACAGATGCTGGTTGCAGGCGGACTGGCCATGGTGCTGCGATGCAATCTCCCCGTCAGCGTGGCGCTGGTGTGGATCAGCAATCCGGTGACACAGCCCGCCCTGCTCCTCTTCGCCTATCAGCTCGGTAACTGGCTGCTCGGTGAGCCGGCCGAAGTCATGGCCTTCCAAGTTTCCTGGGAGTGGTTTCGAGTGCGGCTGGGGCAGATCTGGGCGCCGCTGCTGCTCGGCTCCGTGGTCAGCGGCGTGGTCAGCGGTTTTCTGGGCTGGGCAGGCATGCAGCTGTTCTGGCGCTGGCATGTGGTGCAGCGCTGGGAGCGCCGCCGCAACGTGCGCAAACTGCGAGCGATCATGGTCGCCAAGCGTGAGGAAGAAGCGCTAAATGAGGCTCAAAAGCACGATGAGAACGCGCAGTGATATCTCGAATTGTTCTAGAAATATATCCTAAGAATCTGTATTAAAATATTTTTATCACCCTAATATCTCAAGCGCCAGCAACAGGTCCTGCTCAGCGGTGCAGCGAGCGAGCAGGATCGATGGCGCCCGCGCGCCGTGCCGGGTACAGCGCGCCACCGATGGACACCACCAGCGCACCGATACCGATCCAGAGCAGATCGTTCATTCTGAGCTCTGAAGGCAGTTCGTCGAAGTAGGTGCCCGCCAACAAGCGGAAGGAGAATAGATCCTCAATCACGATCATGATCGCGCCGATGTGGGTCGCCAACAGCACACCAAGCAGAAGTCCTGCGGCCACCCCCACCCCGCCGATCAACACCCCCTGAATGACAAAGATGCGCACCACCCCGCCGCGGGTGACGCCCAGCGTCCGGAGGATGGCCACGGCGCTACGCTTCTCATCCACCAGCACCGCGAGGCTGGCGACGATGTTGAACACGGCCACGGCCACGATCAGGCCGAGCAGGAGGCCCATCATGGTCTTCTCCATGCCTACGGCCTCGAACAGCTCGCCATAGCGACTGGTCCAATCCCGCACGGCCCCCTGCTCCAATTCCAGCATTGACGCCAGTCGCCGTCCTATCTGGGGGGCCTGGTAAATGTTATGCAGCGCGATACGCAGCTCCGTGGGGGCCAGGCCAGCGATATCAGCAAGTCTATCCACGTGCATGAACACCACCCCATGGTCAGGATCTGCGCCCAATCGGAACAGGCCGACGAGCTCGGCCGTGACCAGCAGCGGACGGACGCTGCCATCGACCGCACGAGGCAGCATCAGCGTCACCCGATCACCTGGAAACAACCCGAGTCGCGCTGCCAGGGGGGAACCCATCACCAACCCCGCATCCGCCTTAAGACCGTTCAGATCGCCGAAGACCATGTGCTCAGGAAGCGTAGAGAGGTATGGCTCACGCTCTGGTTCGATGCCGAATACCGCAACCGGCAGGACCCGCGACCCGGTCGTCAGCATCCCGCCGCTCTCGATGAAGCGCGCCGCACCCTGCACCCCAGCCTGGCGCTCGGCAAGCGCCAACCTTTCGTCGAGGGTCTCGCGGGGGGCGCTTACCGTGACGTGGGGAACGATGCCGAGAATGCGTGCTCGCAGCTCCCGATCAAAGCCATTCATCACCGACAACACGGTGACCAGAGCCGCTACGCCAAGAATCAGTCCGGCAATGGAAATGGTGGAAATCAGCGATACGGTCTGGCTCCGCCGAACCGCTCCGAGATAACGTAAGGCAATCAGCAGCGATGGCCGGGACGCCAATCGGCTGAGTTCCCCTGAGGCCGCCCGCCTCGGGCTCACGCCAGCTCCTCATCCACAGTCAAAACACCCTCAGTCAGGCGCAGGCGACGCTGCATGCGTCGCGCAAGGCCGAGATCATGCGTCACGACCACCAGTGCCGTATCGTTCTCGGCGTTCAGCTCCAGCAACAGCTCTTGCACCACGGTGGCGGTGCCCTGATCGAGATTGCCGGTGGGTTCGTCGGCAAGCACCACTGCGGGCCGCCCCGCCAATGCCCGGGCAATGGCCACCCGCTGCCTCTCCCCTCCCGAGAGCTCCGCCGGTCGATGATTGCTGCGCCCTGCGAGGCCCACCCGGTCGAGGAGCTCTGCGGCGCGATGCGCGGCGGCAGACCGGCCATCGCCGCGGATCAACAGCGGCATGGCAACGTTCTCCAGCGCCGTGAACTCAGCCAACAGGTGGTGGAACTGATAGACGAAACCGAGCAGCCGATTGCGAGCAGCCGCACGGTGGGCTTCATCGAGGGCGTAGGCATCCTGGCCCTGCCAGAACACCTGCCCCGCATCCGGCTCGTCGAGGCCGCCGACAGCGTGCAGCAGCGTACTCTTTCCCGATCCGGAGGCCCCGACGATGGCCACGGTCTCACCGGCGTACAGCGTCAAATGGACGCCATTGAGCACCTGCACCCGGGCTTCGCCCTCGCGGAATCCACGGCTCAGGCTCCGCGCCTCGAGCACGGCGCTGTCATTCATGTCGCAACTCCTCCGCCGGTGCCACTTTGAGGGCTCTTCGCGCCGGCCACCATATCGTGATCAGGGCAATTCCCAGGCCGATCACCGCCACCGCCAGCAGGTCAGCGGGAATCACTGCAACAGGCAATTCGCGTACGAAATACTCTTCCAGCAGCCGCTGATCGAAGAGATCCTGCAGCAGCACCATGCTTCCAGGAAGGGCCAAGGCAAAGGCCGTACCGGCCAGCAGGCCGCCACCGATACCAACCGCTGCGATCATCCCGCCCTGAGCGAAGAACAGCCGAACCAGGCTCGCCGGCCGCATGCCCATGGTGCGCAGGATGGCGATGTCGCCGCGCTTGCTGTTGACAACCATGGTAAGCATGGAAACGACGTTGAAAGCCGCCACGGCCACCAGCAACGACAACAGCACGAACATGATGCGTTTCTGCAGGCCGATGGCCTCATACAGATTGCCGTGGGTCCGTCGCCAGTCGAAGCCCCGCAGCCGTGGGTCACCAAGGCGTCGCAAGGCGTCGTCCACCACCTCTCCGGCGGTGAACAGATCCTCCAGCCGCAGCCGGACCCCCTGAGCCTCACCGGGCACCCTCAGCAGGCGTCTGGCATCCTCGATATGAACGAACATCCCGGTATCGTCCAGGTCAGATGCCACCTCGAACGTGCCGACGATCCGCATCCGCTTCTGCCTTGGGAACGCGCCGGCCAGCGTGATGCGCGGGTCGGGCATCACCAGCACGACGTCATCGCCAACGCCGGCTTCGAGTGACGCCGCCAGACGGCTGCCGAGCACGGCGCGGAAGGCTCCCGGCTGCAGCTCATCGAGATGGCCTGCGGTGAGCCGCGACGGCAGGATCGATACTTTTCCTTCATGGTCCGGGTCGATACCGGTGAGGTCCACCGCCAGAACGCGATCAGCGCCCGCCAGCAGCGCCGGCCCACGGGTCAGGGGCGCCACGGCCAGTACTCGCGGGTCACGCAGCGCCTCGTCAGCGATGCGACGCCAGTCCCTGAGCCCCTCGTCTGAATGCAGCACCGCATGGGGCAGGACCCCGAGAATCCGTTCCCGGAGCTCCCGATCGAAGCCGTTCATGACGGACAGCACGAGCACCAGAACAGCCGTCCCGAGACCTAGCCCGAAAGCGGCAATGGCGGTGACGAAGGAGAGAAAGCCGGACCCGGCACGACTGTAGCGCCAGGCAATGCGAAGCGGCAGAACATTCACGGTCGGGGAGCGCGTCGGGTCGGTTTCGTGCGTGGAATCAACGGCGCGTGGCGTCGAAGCCGAGATCCGCCTTGGCTTCTGCGTCATCGTCCGTGGCTTCGCACTTGCTACTGTCGCCGCCACAGATCTCGCAGGAACCGTCTGCTCCCATCATGTTCAGGCCACCGCAAGTCCCGGCGATAGGCTTGCGGCCCATGATGACGCCGATGGACATGGCAGCCACCAGACCGAGCATGATCACAAATACCACCAGAAACTGGGTCATGGATCACCTGCAACCCGATAAGCGGAAAATAGCGGACTGGCCATCTCTTCCAATCCATCCTCGCGATAGAGGATAAACAAAACCGGCAGGGAAAGCTCGTCGGCCAGGGCCAGCCCGGCCTCAGGCCCCATCACGTTGAGTGCGGTGGACCACCCATCCGACCACATCGCCGACGGATGCAGCACAGTGACGGAAGCCACGTGCTGCAATATGGGCCAGCCTGTATTGGGATCGATGGTGTGGGAGTAGCGCTTGCCGTCGTAGATGAAGAAATTGCGGTAGTCGCCCGATGTGGTCACCGCGACGTCGTCGACGGCGATGACGGCCTGCACGCCGCCTCTGCGCCCCACTGCAGGCACTTCCACCCCAATCTGCCAGGGTACACCGCGGGCGTTGTGGCCACGGCCACGCAGGTCGCCGCCAATATCCGCCAGATAGCGGATGGCACCGTGGGCCTCGATCACCGCCGCCATGACATCAGCACCATGGC
>SLTB01000299.1 GCA_007130155.1 Pseudomonadales bacterium | reverse complement strand
GTCTGCCCTCACGTATGTCGGTACAGCGGGGAGGGCATGCAGGGGCTGGCAGTGCGCCGGTTGCGAAAGTGGTGGAACAAAACCCAGCGGACCCAAAAGCGGTGGATCAGCAGCGCGAGCCCCGTCGCGGCGGACTCGCGGAAGGCAGTCGAGTGGTGAAAACGGCGCTGTGCTTGGAAGCCCGCAACGGCGTGTTGCACGTCTTTCTGCCGCCGCTGAACCGACTCGAGGCCTGGCTCGAACTCATTACGCTGCTCGAAGACGTGGCCGCTCAGGAACAGATACCGCTGGTTATTGAGGGTTACGATCCGCCGCGGGACGCACGCCTGCGCAAGTTTGCGGTGACGCCGGATCCGGGGGTGATCGAGGTCAATATCCACCCGGCTGAGAGCTTCGACGATCTGGTGGTCAACACAGAGCGACTCTACGAGCTGGCGCGGGAATGCCGGCTTGGCACGGAAAAGTTCATGCTCGATGGTCGTCACACGGGCACCGGCGGTGGCAATCACGTGACCCTCGGTGGTGCGACGCCGACGGATTCGCCTCTGCTGCGGCGACCCTCGCTGCTGCGCAGTCTGATCACCTACTGGCAGAATCATCCAGCCTTGTCCTACCTGTTTTCTGGCATGTTCATCGGTCCGACCAGTCAGGCGCCACGGGTGGACGAGGCCCGAGACGACAAGCTCTACGAACTCGAAATCGCGTTCTCGCAGTTGCCGCGGAACGACGACGGACCACCCTGGCTGGTCGATCGCGCGCTGCGGCACCTGTTGACGGACCTCACCGGCAATACCCACCGCAGTGAATTCTGTATCGACAAGCTCTACTCGCCGGACGGTCCCACTGGACGTCTCGGTCTGCTGGAACTGCGGGCCTTCGAGATGCCGCCCCATGCGCGCATGAGCCTGGTGCAGATGCTGCTGCTGCGGGCCTTGGTGGCCTTGTTCTGGAAGCGCCCCTTGAAGAGACCGCTGGTGCATTGGGGGACGAGCCTTCACGACCGGTTCATGCTGCCGCACTACGTCTGGGCAGACATGCGCGAGGTCATCGTCGATCTCCGGGAGGCCGGCTATGGTTTTGAGCTCGATTGGTTTGCCCCCTTCTTCGAGTTCCGCTTTCCCCACTACGGTAATGTTCGCATCAGTGATATCGAGATCGAACTTCGGGCGGCCATCGAGCCCTGGCATGTCCTCGGCGAAGAGTCGAGTTCCCAGGGTACCGCCCGTTATGTGGATTCCTCGGTGGAGCGGCTGCAGGTGAAACTGACCCATCTGACGGACAGTCGCTACGAGCTGGTCTGCAACGGCCGCCGAGTGCCCATTCGATCCACCGGTGTTCGTGGCGAGTACGTAGCGGGTGTTCGCTATCGGGCCTGGCAGCCGCCGTCGGCGCTGCATCCCACGATTGGGGTCGACTCGCCACTCGTCTTCGATCTCGTCGATACCTGGAATGGTCGCTCCGTGGGCGGTTGCACTTATCATGTCAGCCATGCCGGCGGACGCAGTTATGATGACTTCCCCGTAAACGCCAACGCTGCGGAGTCGCGCAGAGTGACTCGTTTCTGGAACTTCGGGCACACGCCTGGTGTGATTGAGCCGAGGCCGGATCTCGGCAGCCGCGGCCGCTTCATCGCCGAGGGAGGTGGGCGCAGACCCATGGAGCCGCCGCCTGCGGAGATCAATCCAGACTATCCCCTGACGCTCGATCTGAGGCGTGGGCGTTGAGTGTTGGCGCCCCGACAAGGCGTGAGGCTTCGCTACGCAAGCAACGGGCCGGGCGGTCAGAGGCCGCCGCTGTAGCAGTCCATCACGCTGGTTGGTGCTGTCGCGAAAGGAGCCGTCGAGCTCCTCGCCGGCGTTGTCCATCGCCCGCACTGCATTTTCAGCCGGGGCGCCAGCCATGAGTGAGGCGCCCATGAGCGACCCTGGCGCTTTGTTGCCACCCGGCTATCTGGACGAGCGTAGCGGCTATGATGAGCTCTGGTCTTCGGCACCTGGTGGCGCCAGGCACAGTGTCCGGGGGCACTGGCAATCTCTGCTCAGCGCCTTCCAGCAGCTTGGTGGTCGGGATCTCGAGGCTCGGCGGCAGGAGGCGCGGCGCCTGTTCCGTGAGAACGGGGTCAGTTACAGCGCCATGGCGGAAGGTGGCCGGTCGGGTAGGCCCTGGGAACTTGATCCGGTACCGTTTCTGATTCCAGCGGATGACTGGACCAGGATTGAGGGCGGACTGGCCCAGCGGGCGCGGCTGCTCGATGCCATTCTCAAGGATCTCTACGGCCCGAAGCATCTGATCCGGGGGGGCATGGTTCCAGCCGAGCTGATTTTCCGCCACAGTGGCTTCATGCTGCCGGCCGATGGCACGCTGGCTCATGAGCATTCTGCCCTCACTCTGTATGCGGCGGACGTGGTGCGTGGCCCCAACGGAGCCTTCCGGGTGGTTGCGGATCGGACTCAGGCGCCAGCGGGTGCCGGGCTCGCTCTGGAAACCCGGATCGCATGTTCGCGTATTTTGCCCAATCTCATTCGTGCGACTCATGTTCACCGGCTGGCGCGCTTCTTTCGCACCTTGCGCAATGATCTTGCCGGGCGGGCCCCGCACCAGAAAATCGACCCACGCATGGTCGTGCTTGGTAAGGGCGCCCAGGATCCGAGCTATTTCGATCACGCTTATCTGGCCAGCTATCTCGGATTCCCACTGGTGGAGGGCGAGGATCTCACCGTTCGCGAAGGGCATCTCTGGCTGCGCACCATTGAAGGCCTGAAGCTGGTCGACATCATTCTCAGGCGGGTTCCGGATCCGCTCTGTGACCCCCTCGAACTTGACCCGAGTTCGCAGGTGGGGATTCCTGCTCTGCTCGAAGTGGCGCGACGGGGCAACGTCGGCATCGTCAGTCCGTTGGGCGCGGGCATTCTGGAGAACCCGGGCTTGCTGCCTTTTCTGCCGCGCATCGCCCGTCAGTTTCTCGGCGAGGACCTCAAGCTCGACTCGATACCCACTTGGTGGTGTGGTCAGGCTGACAGCCGCAGCTATGTGCTGGAGAACCTGGATCGATTGGTCATCAAGTCTATCGAGCACAGCCGGCAGGCGGCCGTGTGGTGTGGCGGGCTCAGCGCCGAGGAGCTGGCGCAGTGGAGGGCGAGGATCGAGCGCGATCCTGGCCTTTACGTGGGCCAGGAGCCTGGAACCAACGCCACCACGCCGGCACTGGTGAACGGCGAGTTGCGTCCTCGCGCTGCTGTTACCCGCTGCTTCGTCTCAGCGACCGAGGACCATTTCCAGGTCATGCCCGGGGGCTTCACCCGTACGACGCTGCCCGGTGAAATCTCCGGTGGCCTTTCCGCATCGCTGCAGGGCACATGCAAGGATACCTGGGTGCTGGCATCGGATGAGGAAAAACATCTCATCTCTTGGCCGGCTGCCGCGGTGCCGAGCTTTGCCGTGGCCTTCGAAAGCCTGCCGAGCCGGGCCGCGGAGAGCCTGTACTGGGTGGGTCGTCATGCAGAGCGGGCGGAATTCCTCACCCGTCTGGCGCGTTCGGCCTTGCGCAAGTTCAACGAGTCGCGGGACTACGGTGACCCTGCGGATTCTGGCTGTCTATCGATTCTGCTGTATGCCTTGAAGGTGTTGTCCACGGGGCGTGGCAGTGCGCCGACGCTGCTCAGCGGCAGTGAATTCGTCGAGAACACCCTGCTCGAGACGGTACGTGACGCCACCCTTGAAGGTTCTCTGGCGGCGACGTTCAAGGCTCTGGAACGCAGCGCCTTGAGTGTCCGGGATCGCTGGTCTACAGATACCTGGCGGGTGATCGACGACATCAGTGAGACTCTCGAGGAGCAACGACGCTTGCCGCGGGCTGGCCTGGTAGCACTGGAGAACACTCTCGATCGTCTGGTATCGGCGTTGGTGGGGCTCACAGGTCTGACCATCGAGAGCACCACTCACGAGCATGGCTGGCAGTTTCTGATGATCGGGCGGCGCATGGAGCGTGCGCGCAATCTGATTCTGCTGATGCAGAGTACGGTGATGCGCGAGGCAGAGGAGGGGGTGGAGCATCAACTTCTGGAAGCATTGCTGATCGCCAACGAGAGCGTCATGACGCACCGAAGGCGTTATCGTGCGGCCCTCGACATCACCAGCGCGGCTCAGGTTCTGCTGCTTGATACCAGCAATCCGCGGTCGTTGGCCTATCAGATTCTGGAGTTGGCCAAGCATCTGGACGCCCTGCCGCGGGAAGGTGGTGTCCGGCGCGAATTGGCCCTGGACCAGCGCGCGCTGCTGCAGGCCAGTACGCTGGTTCGCTTGGCTGATGCCCCGGCACTGCTGGCGGCGGATGCGCGGGTGCCTCATCAACGAGCGCAGCTGGCGGCATTCCTTGCTGCCGTGGACCAGGAGCTTTCGGTGGCGGCCGGGGCGCTCGATCAGGCCTACTTCACCCACGTTCAGCCGACTCAGCAGTTGGTGGCGGTCACCCGGTACCTCGATGACGATCTCCCGGAGACGGACTGAGCCATGCGCTATCGAGTCACGCATGTTACGCGCTACGACTACTCCGAGCCGGTGACGCTGTGTCACAACGAGGCCCGGCTGACCCCCTCGACCGAAGGCCGGCAGCACTGCCATCGTTACCTTCTTACGGTGACCCCCACCCCCAAGATCATGCGGGAGCGACGCGACTACTTCGGCAATCGCGTGACCTATTTCGGCGTCGAAGCGCCCCATAGCGAGCTCGTTGTCAGCATGGTCAGCGAGGTGGTGACGGAGGCAGCGCCTGCTCAGCTTCAGCTCGGCGCCGAGCGACCCTGGGAATGGGTTCGCGACGCGGTTCAGGCTGGCGAGGAGCCTGAGTTTCGCCTGAATCAGCAGTTCATCTGTGACTCTGCGCTGGTGCGCACGTTGCCCGAGCTTTCGGCCTATGCCATGGAATCGTTCACGCCAGGTCGGGGCATCATGGAGGCGGCGATGGAGATGACGCGAAGGATTTACGCCGACTTCAAGTACGACCCTGAAGCCACCACGATTTCCACCCCTTTGGCCCAGGTCTGGCGTGAGAAGCGTGGCGTTTGCCAGGACTTCGCACATCTGGCTATTGCGGCTCTTCGAGGCATCGGCCTGCCGGCGGGTTACGTTTCGGGATACCTGGAGACCATCCCGCCGGAAGGGCAGAAGAAGCTGGTAGGCAGCGATGCCTCCCATGCCTGGTTTTCGCTCTATCTCCCGGACGTGGGCTGGCTGGAGTTCGATCCCACCAACGATCAGATGCCTACTGAGCAGTACATCGTTCTGGCCCGGGGGCGTGACTATGCCGATGTGTCACCCCTCAACGGCGTCATCTATGGGGGTGGACCGCACACCATGGATGTCAGTGTGGATGTGCTCAATCTCGATGCGCCTGCCTGACGGCATCTCGAGCAAAGTCTGGTGGGCTTTCACGGTGGGAGGATGCAGGAATTGAACAGTAGCCTCAGGAGGAGCGGCGGATGACGATCGACTGGAAGGACTATCCGGCAGCAGACCTCTATGACGAGATGGTTTCCTCGAGAGGACGCATCCGGCCTGGCGGTGGCAAGCTGGCTTCCACCCTCGCCCGGTTCTCCGACGAAGAGCTCGCCACCCGCAAAGCGGCGCTCGAGCTCTCCATCAAGGAGATGGGCATCACCTTTACTGTCTACACTCAGGAAGAGGGATCCATTGATCGTTCCTGGCCCTTGGATCTGATTCCTCGAATCATCCGCAAGCGCGAGTGGGATGCCATCGAGAAAGGCCTCATCCAGCGGGTGCGGGCTCTGAACATGTTCATCGATGACCTGTACCATGATCAGCGCTGCATCAAGGACGGCGTGTTTCCCGCCGGGCTGCTCGAAAACTCGGTGAACTTCAGGCCCCAGTGCGTGGGTGTGGACCCGCCGCTGGGGGTCTGGGCACACATCTGTGGTTCGGATCTGGTGCGTGATGAAAAGGGCACCATGTACGTGCTCGAAGACAATCTGCGTGTCCCCTCCGGCGTTTCCTATCTGCTCGAGAACCGGCTGGTGATGAAGCGGGTACTGCCGGAGCTCTTCGAGGACTACACGATCCGCCCGGTGGATGATTATCCGTCCCAGCTCTTCGATACGCTGGCGGCTCTTTCGCCCCGGCCGGCTGCCCACCCGGAAGTGGTTATTCTCACGCCCGGAATCTACAACTCGGCCTACTTCGAACACTCCTATCTGGCGCAGCAGATGGGCTGTGAGCTGGTGCAAGGCGAAGACCTCGTGGTCGGCGGTGACGATTGTGTCTACATGCACACCACCCAGGGGCGGGCCCGGGTAGACGTCATCTATCGCCGCATCGACGACATGTTCCTGGATCCAGAGGTCTTCGACCCCGCATCGACGCTTGGTGTGCCGGGACTCATGCGGGCATGGAAGAAAGGTAACGTGGCGTTGGCCAATGCTCCGGGAGCCGGCGTGGCTGATGACAAGGCGGTGTATACCTTCGTGCCTGACCTGATCCGATATTACCTCGGTGAGAAGGCCATCCTGCCCAACGTCCCGAGCTACGTCTGTGAACGCAAAGAGGATCGCGAGTTCGTCCTCGATAATCTGGACAAGCTGGTGGTTAAGCCCGCCAACGAGTCCGGCGGCTACGGTATGCTCATGGGACCCAAAGCGAGCAAGAAGGAACTTGCGGAGTTCGAGAAGCTGGTGCGCAAGAACCCCCGCAACTATATCGCTCAGCCCATGCTGACTTTGTCGACCGTTCCGACGCTGATCGGTTCCACGGTGGAACCGCGGCACGTGGACCTGCGCCCTTTCATACTCTCCAGCGATCGCCACGCGGTGACCATGGGCGGATTGACCCGGGTGGCGTTGCGAAAAGGATCGTTGATCGTGAACTCATCCCAGGGTGGGGGCAGCAAGGACACCTGGGTCGTCGACGAGGAGGGCAGCTGATGCTGGCTCGTGTTGCAGGCAACATGTATTGGATGGCGCGCTATCTGGAACGGGCCGAGGATGTCGCGCGGCTGATCAATGTCAATGGCAATCTGATGCTCGACCTGCCCCGTGGCCTCTCCCCAGGATGGAGGCCGCTGGTGATGATCATGGGTGCGGATGCAACCTTCTCTGAAAAGTATGGCGATGCGGAGGACGAGACCAAGGTGCTGCGCTTCCTGATGGCGGATCGGGAGAACCCGCAGTCCATTCTCGCCACCATCGGATCGGCACGGGAGAATGCGCGGACTTTTCGTGACGCCATACCGCGCGAGGCGTGGGAGGAAATCAATGCACTCCACCACTTCCCCCGCGAGCAGATCCAGAGCGGACTCTCCAAGCGCGGCCGTTTCGGCTACCTCAAGGAGATCATCCGCCGCAGCCAGACCGTAACCGGCCTGCTCGCCGGCTGCATGAACCAGGACGAGGGCTACGCGTTCATCCAGATCGGTCGCAAACTCGAGCGCGCGGACATGACGACACGCATTCTGGACGTGCGTACGGCCAGCCTGATCAATCGTGACGTCGCAGGGCTTGTCGACAGCTTCGACAACATCCAGTGGATGAGTGTGCTGAAGTCGTTGACCGGCTATCAAATGTACCGGCTCGAGATGCAGGTGCGGGTGCAGCGCGACGATGTGCTGCGCTTCCTGCTGCAGTCGCGGCGTTTCCCGCGGGCGGTGCTTCGCTGCCTTGATGAGCTGATTCATCGCATCGAGGTGCTCGGCGGTGGCGAGCATCCGCTGCGTGTGGTGGTGCGCCTGCAGCGGGCTTTAGGGGACCTCGACGTTTCGACGCTGACCCAGCAGGGCCTGCACGAGTTCATCGATACCCTGCAGATCGGTTTTGCCGAAGCTCACGCGGCGCTGGACGATACCTACTTCCTTGGATTGCGCGATGCGGAACAGGATGAGGAGTCCTCAGCGGCATGACCTGCGCGATGAGCCGATGTGGGAGCTGTCGGAGCCCCGCGTTGCGGGCGATCGCGCCCAATGCGCGCTCCCCCACAGGGGTTGCCCTTAACGTCCGAGCAGCGTCTCCAGGTCCTTGACCCGGCGGCGCAGGTAGTGGACTTCGTCGAGAAGTTCCAGCGCCAGGGACAGAGCTTCCGTGTTGAGCTGAAGGTCCCGCTGCAGTCGCATGGCCCGGCGGCTGCGACCCATCTCGGCGCCGGTGAAAAGCCAGACTTCAGGGTGTCTGCCTTCCGGTTCGAGGATGCCGTGTTCAACCAGCTCGATGACCCACTCCCGGGGCAGGCCGCAGCTGGTGCACAATTCTTCCAGGCTGAAGGGCCCGCTGCGTTCCAGCACGATACCGACATGCAACTCCGTCATCGCTTCGCCTCCCGGGCGTCGAAGGCCGACGCCTTGGCCAATGCCTCGAAGAGTTCGCGCTCCCTGGGGGAGAGCGGCTTCGGCACCACGACTTCGAATTCCAGATATTGATCCCCAGGAGGGCTGCCAGGCAAGCCGCGACCGCGCAGGCGCAGGCGATTGCCGCTGCCGGTACCTTCTGGGACCTTGACGTTGACGCGGCCTCCGAGGGTCTCGACCTCGATCTGGGCGCCTAGCGCCGCTTCCCACGGCGCCAGCGGCACCCGCAGGGTGAGGTCGCGGCCTTCCACCGCGTAGCGCGGATGCGGCACCAGCTGGATCTCCACGAACAGGTCGCCAGGTCGATTGCCGCTGCCGCCCTGGCCCTTCAAGCGGATCTGCTGGCCGTCAGTAACGCCAGCCGGAATCTTGACCCGTAGCTGGCGTTGCTTTCTTGTCAGGCGGCCCTGCGAGTCCACCTCGGGTATGGCCAGGGGCAGGGTTTGTTCGCAGCCTTTGAAGGATTCCTCCAGCGTAATGGGGAGGCGTACATGAAGGTCCTGGCCAGCGCCCGTGAAGCCGCCACCGCTTCCAAACATGTTGCGGAAGAAATCGCTGAAGTCGGCGTCACCGCGATCCCCGAACCCGCCATTGAAGTCGGCGGCAGCATCGCCTGTGGGGTGGCCAAACTTGCGAACGTTGTCGTAGGCGGCGCGCTTTTCGGCGTCCCCGAGTACCTCCCAGGCCTCGCCGATCTCCTTGAAGCGCGCTTCGGCATCCTTTTCATCGCTGACGTCAGGATGATAGCGACGCGCCAGTTTGCGATAGGCACGCTTGATCTCGTCGACCGGTGCATCCTCGGCGACGCCGAGGATGGCGTAGTAGTCCTGACTCTCCATGGGCTCTGACGCTCCGGGAGTAATGGCGAATCAATGCTTGGCCTGGACGGCCCCAGGATAGCAGCCTCGTTACGGTGAATTGGGCCGAAGGTTACGGAAATCAAGCGTTGCTGGGTGCCGGTCATGACTGCGACAGACTGCTGGAAGAAGTCATGAGTTGAGTTGGCGGACGGCTGGCGGCACAATTCGGGCCCCGAACGGGCGCCCTTCAGCCGTTCCCCCGACAGAACGCGCGCGGCCGTAGTCATACGCGTCGCTGCGGCTTGCAGTCCACCACAGGAGATCTTCCGATCATGAGTCAGACGCCACGGGATACCCTGAAGACCCGCCGCACCCTCACTGTCAACGGCAAGGATTACGATTACTTCAGTTTGCCGGTGGCGGAAGAGGCCGGCATCGGAGATCTGAGTCGCCTGCCTCGATCCTTGAAGATCCTGCTCGAGAACCTCCTGCGCTTCGAAGACGGCTCCACCGTGACCACCGATGACATCAAGGTGCTCGGCAACTGGACACAGTCTTCCCCCGAGCGCGAGATTGCCTATCGCCCTGCGCGGGTGCTGATGCAGGATTTCACGGGCGTTCCCGGCGTGGCTGATCTCGCCGCGATGCGCGACGCGGTGGCTGCTGCCGGCCGGGATCCGAGCATCATCAATCCGCTGGTTCCGGTAGACCTGGTGATCGATCACTCAGTGATGGTGGACAAAGCCGGTTCGGCCCAGTCCTTCGCCGATAACGTCGAACTCGAAATGGAACGCAACGCGGAGCGCTATCGATTCCTGCGTTGGGGCCAGAAGGCCTTCGACAATTTCCGGGTGGTGCCGCCGGGTACCGGCATCTGTCACCAGGTCAATCTCGAGTACCTGGCCAAGGCTGTGTGGAGTGCTGAGCAGAACGGCCGCACAGTCGCTTATCCGGATACCCTGGTGGGTACCGACAGCCATACCACCATGGTCAATGGTCTCGGCGTGCTGGGCTGGGGCGTAGGTGGCATCGAAGCCGAAGCGGCCATGCTTGGCCAGCCCGTATCCATGCTGATTCCCGAGGTCATTGGCTTCGAGATCAACGGTGAACTCAATGATGGCGTCACCGCCACCGACTTGGTGCTCACCGTTACCCAGATGTTGCGCAAGAAGGGCGTCGTGGGCAAATTCGTCGAATTCTACGGCGATGGTCTTGATCACCTGTCGCTGGCGGATCGCGCCACCATCGCCAATATGGCGCCCGAATATGGTGCGACCTGCGGCTTTTTCCCCATCGACGCCGAAACTGTGAATTATCTGCGCCTGTCTGGCCGTGATGAGGATACCGTCGCTTTGGTGGAGGCCTACTGCCGCGCCCAGGGCATGTGGCGCGAAGCTGGCGATCCCGCACCAGTCTTTGCTGCCAGCCTGCATCTCGACCTCGCCAGCGTGGTTCCGAGCCTGGCGGGTCCCAAGCGGCCCCAGGACCGGGTGCCCATGGATCAGCTCGGCAAGGCCTTCATGGAAGCGCTGGAGCTGGACGGCAAGGCGGGCGATGCCAATCGCCGCGTGCCGGTAGCGGGCAGCAATCACGATCTCGGCCATGGTGACGTGGTCATCGCGGCCATTACCTCCTGCACCAATACGTCGAACCCGGCTGTGATGCTGGGCGCGGGGCTGGTAGCCAAGAAGGCCCTGGCTAGGGGGCTGACGGTGAAGCCCTGGGTGAAGACATCGCTGGCACCTGGCTCCAAGGTGGTAACGGAGTATCTTCGCCACGCTGGCCTGCAGGAGCCACTTGATGCGCTGGGCTTCAACTTGGTCGGCTATGGCTGCACCACCTGCATTGGCAATTCCGGCCCACTTGCCGAGCCCATCGAGAAGGCCATCGAGGATGGTCAACTTGTGGTGAGTTCGGTGCTATCGGGCAACCGCAACTTCGAGGGTCGCGTACATCAACTGGTGCGCGCCAACTGGCTGGCTTCCCCACCGCTGGTGGTGGCCTATGCCCTGGCCGGCACCACCCGCATCGATCTCACGAAAGAGCCCCTCGCGCAGGATGCCGACGGCAAGGACGTGTTCCTGAAGGACATCTGGCCGAGTACCGCCGAGGTGCGTCAAGCTGTGGCCGAGGTGGATGCGGATATGTTCCGCAGCCAATACGCAGACGTCTTTTCCGGTGATGCCACGTGGCAGGCGATCGAAGTGGCGGATTCCAAGACCTATGAGTGGGACGAGTCCACCTACATCAAGGCACCGCCCTTCTTCGCTGCGACCGGCGGCGAAGAGCAGAGCGAGGTGGTCGAGGGCGCAGGTATTCTCGCCCTGCTTGGCGACTCGGTGACTACCGACCATATCTCCCCCGCCGGCGCCATCAAGACCGATAGTCCGGCAGGCCGCTATCTTCAAGAGCACGGCGTGACGCCTGCGGATTTCAATTCCTACGGTTCCCGACGCGGCAACCACGAGGTGATGATGCGGGGCACATTCGCTAACACCCGCATTCGCAACGAGATGGTGCCAGGCGTTGAAGGGGGTGTGACGCGTCACATTCCCAGCGATGAGCAGATGGCGATCTACGATGCGTCGATGAAGTATCAGGAGGCGGGTACGCCGCTGGTGATCATCGCGGGCAAGGAGTATGGCACGGGTTCGTCCCGGGATTGGGCGGCCAAGGGCACCTTCCTGCTCGGCGTCAAGGCGGTCATTGCCGAGAGCTTTGAGCGTATTCACCGCTCCAACCTCATTGGCATGGGCGTACTGCCGCTGCAGTTCGAGCCTGGCGTCAGCCGTCAAACCCTTAACCTCGACGGTAGCGAGACCATCGATGTGTTGCCGGCGGAAGGCGGGCTACGTTCTGGCCAGGCCATGACGATCCGCATCAACCGGACCAACGGTAAGTCTGAGGAAGTGGCCGTGTTGAGTCGGCTCGACACCGACAATGAGATCGCCTATTTCAAGAGTGGCGGCATTCTGACCTTCGTACTCAACGAACTGGCCAGCCGGGCCGCCTGACATGGGCGTGACAGGCATTTGCCTTGCGCGCTCCGTGGGCTGTATGCGTTGCTGACTGGGCTTGGGTCAGCAGCGGATGGCCGTGCCACCTATAGACGGCGAGGAAAATCATATGCTCGACATGGGTGAAGGTGGGGGCGGGCGACAGGCCCGCAATGTGCTGGGAGGTGCCTTGCTGCCCTGCTCCTTGAATCCCGTCACCGGCTACTTTCGAGACGGCTGCTGTAACACCGACGCCACCGATCTTGGATTGCATGTGGTGTGCTGCAGGGTGACGGAGGACTTTCTCGAGTTCTCCAAGTCCCGCGGCAACGATCTCAGTACGCCTATGCCTGAATACGGTTTCTCTGGCCTTGCGCCAGGGGATCAGTGGTGTCTCTGCGCGGCACGCTGGGTCGAAGCTTGGCGGGCAGGCAAGGCGCCAAGGGTGGTGCTGGGTGCCACCCATGAACGAGCGCTGGAGCTGATTCCCTTGCCCTTGCTGCAGGAGTTCGCCAGCGATATGCATTGAGGGCGGCGTCCTTAGCCCGCTATATCTCACCGATTCACGGCTGCGGACGCGGACATACCGGCGAATCCTGCGGGTCCGCCGGTGCGGTGGCGCTGTTGCGGACCATCCATGGTGCGCAGCGATTCGCTCCCGGCGAATCGGTCGACGTACTGTCAAGTACGCCTGCGCGCCCGAACTGTCGCGCGCCTTGTCTTTACCGGCATCTCCATGCCCTCGCTTCGCGCATGGGGGAGCTATCGGTTAGCACTACTGTGTCAATTAAATCATGGCATTATAGGCGGATCTTCACAAGAGGGATGAAGATCGATGCCGAAGCAGCCGGATTTTGATGCGTACCTGTCGTTTCTCTGCGAACCGCTGGGACGGGGTCGCGGCCATACTCGCCGCGATGCGGCCTTTCATGACTACTGTCGCGGCTTGATGTTGCCGCTGGAACGCAAGAGCGTGGAACCGCTCGCGGCCTCGTTGGCGCCCTTCGAGGTGAGTGCACGTCACCAGGCATTGCACCACTTCGTATCCCAGTCCGATTGGGACGACCAGACTATTCTTGATCGGGTGGCGGAATGGGTGATCCCCGCCATGGTGAAGGCGGATCCTGAGCTGTTCTGGATTATCGACGACACCGGAATCCCCAAGAAAGGCCGGCACTCGGTCGGGGTGGCCCGCCAGTACTGCGGCATCTTGGGCAAGCAGGACAACTGTCAGATCACGGTGAGTTTGTCCGTGGCCAACGCGACAGCCAGTTTGCCGGTTCAGTGGCGTCTGTATCTTCCTACAGCCTGGGCCGAGGACCCAGAACGCTGCAGAAAAGCCGGCGTTCCCGAAGATGTGGACTTTGCTACCAAGACCGAAATTGCCCTCAGCCAGATCCAGCGCGCCTACGCCAGCGAATTGCCCCGGGGAACAGTGGTGGCTGACGCGGGCTACGGCAATGACGCGGCGTTGCGAGCTGGCGTCACCGCTTTGGGGCTGACTTACATGATGGCCGTGAAGAGTCATACCAATGTCTGGGCACCGGGCACCGCGCCGCTGCCCCCGGAGCCTTACTCAGGACATGGACGGCCTCCGGTGAGACATCTCCCGGGCGGCGACAGCCATCGGCCCGTGAGCGTGGAAGCCCTGGCGAAAAGCCTACCTGCCAAGGCCTATCGAACTCAGACGTGGCGAGATGGAACGAATACGCCGTTGTCATCACGTTACGCGGCGGTCCGCGTCCGCGCGGCCCATCGCAAGGCCAAGCATGGGCTGCCAGGTCCCGAAGAGTGGTTACTCATCGAGTGGCCGAAGGGCGAGTCGAAGCCCAGGCACTATTGGCTCAGCACGCTGGACGCCAAGGCGAATCGAGACCAACTCGTGCGTACTGCGCAGTGCCGTTGGCGCATCGAGCGCGATTATCAGGAACTGAAACAGGAGTTCGGTCTCGGTCACTACGAAGGACGAAACTGGCGTGGCTTCCATCACCATGCGACGTTGTGTATCGCCACCTACGGCTATCTCGTCCAGCAGCGTTTGCGCCACCCGCGCAGTAAAAAAAACGCCGGGATTCGCCAGGACTTTGCCTTACCCGAGGATTACACCCCGCGGGGCGCCCCGGCGAGCACAGCGCCACGTGGATGATTCGATTGCCACGCTGCGCTGGCACATCGCTTGGGCGATCATGCGAACATTGGAGCGCTGTCCATGTTG
>SLTB01000046.1 GCA_007130155.1 Pseudomonadales bacterium | reverse complement strand
CGCCAGAATCGGGATAGGCCAGCGGCGGAAACAGAGTGTTTTCGTCGCGGCCGTTCAATTAGCTCATATTTATTCATAATATCAATCACTTGTAGCGCAGCCGCTGGCCGGATGGTGAGATTTCCGGGTTAGGGCCTCACAGGCGCTGGCTACGTGGATGCGGTCGCGCCTCTGCCTCCAGCGCCATCACCAGATCCTGGAAGTTCTCACGGTTGCGGTCATTAAGGCTCATCAGCACCCGATGCGCCTCGAGGACACGCTCCCGCACGTCCTCTTCATCACTTTCAAGCTCAGGCAACTCGCCGAGCTGACCCACCTCCGTCAGTGGCTCCTCCACGATATGAAAGACATCGTCAAAGCCCATGGTGGTCAAAAGCCGCGTGATGTCAGGCCGGGTCGAAACCAGGGTCGGAATGAAACCGAAGCGGCGCTGAGTCTCCAGCGACAGTCTCGCCAGTAGGCCCAAGGAGGTACTGTCGATACCTTCCGTGGCCGTGAGGTCGACAATAACTGCACGAAAGTTTTCACGGTTGAGCAGGGTCCGCAGGAAGGAGTCCACGGTCGCGCACAGCGTGACACGCACATCACCGGTGAACTTCAAGACGTAAATGCCGTCGTGGTCACCCACCAGGATCCGTCCGTGTTCCATCAGCCCCCCCGTGATAGCAGAAGGCAGGTCACATCGTCCGGCGCCTCTAGACCCGCATCGAGGCCCAGCGCATGACACAGAGCCTCCATGTCCGATGCCGCACAGGCCGCCCGCAACAGACGTGCTTCTTTGTCGGGAAGAGCAGTCTCTTCCATGACCTCGAATACTCCATCCGAGAACAGCGCCAAGCGAAAACTCGCAGGCAGGTCCACGCTAGCCGAATCAAAGCGCGCATCGGGGAACAGTCCCAGCGGTTTGCCGGGCATCTCGAGATAGTACCCAGAACCTTCACTCACCATGACCGGCGCCGGGAAATGTCCGGCATTGGTATAGGCGAGGCGGTTGTCCTGACAGTCGATGACGCCGAAGAACATCGTAACATGCCGGTCGAGCTGACTCTCGAGCAGTTCCTGATTGAGCCAGCGCAGAATCTCTCCGGGCGCGGTCAGCATGCGCGGACGATACTCGCGCCGCAGACGGCGGGAGAAGTTCTTCAACAGCACGGTCACGAAAGCTGACGACGCGCCATGGCCGGAAACGTCGGCAATGAAGAACACGAAGTGGCGGTCAGTAATGCGAAAGTAGTCGACGAAGTCGCCTGACAGGAACAGGGAGGGGATGATGTGGTGCTGTAGCCGAAAGCCATCGATGGCCATGGGCGTCGGCGGCAACATCCCGAGTTGCACCTCGCGCCCTGCACGCTGATCCTGCTGAAGTTCCTCGACGTACTCCTTAAGCTGTCGATTCGCTTCCTGCAGTTCCTGCTTGAAGCGGGAGTTCTCCTGCCGCAGGCGCGAACGTTCCAGCGCCGAGTCCACCGCATGCACAAGCACTTCGATGTCGGCCACCGGCTTCCAGAGATAATCGGCGGCGCCCAGACGCAGCGCCTGCATGACATCGCTCATGCTGGAGTCGGCCGTGACGACTACAAATGGAACATCAGGAAGATCACGAGTGAGGCGCTCGAGCATGGACAGACCGTCGGGGTCATCCATGTGCAATTCGCAGAGGATCAGGTCGGGCGCATGGGCCTCAGCGAGCCCAAGGGCTTCCGAGCCCGAGGCAGCGGCGTCCACCAGGAATCCCCGTTCGCGCAGACTCGCGGCGAGGCCTTCCCGATCCGCCACTGCATCATCAATCAACAAGAGACGGGCGCGGCTCATGGGCAAGGAATCTCGAGGGCCCGTCCGACTCGGTAACGCAGGCAAGAGGACGCGCCCTCCAGGTCATCACCGTCGCGTGGCCCTGGTCCTGCGGTCATCGACCGAAACACTGCCGTTCCGTTGATCACTGAACTATTGAAGCTCCCGCTTGCGAGGAGGCACCTCGCCGACGCCGGCAGACCCTACTCGCATCAGTAAATGGACGCAAGATACCGCCGATCGAGGGCTGCGTCCGCCAGATGAGGCCCCTCGTAGCGCTCCAAAAAACAGCCTTCTCCGAAGCGATTCAGGGTCACAAATTGTGACCACAGACTCAGACGGAGGTTCCAGCTCACTCAGGAGCCCAGGCGCAAGGACTCTTCGGCCTCGGCAAAGGCCTGCCGCAAGCGCTTTGGCGACACCGGCAGCAGCGTTCCGAGCTCCTGGGCGAACAACGAAACGCGATACTCCTCGAGCAGCCAACGACAGTGGGCGACCGCAGCCCGATGCCCCGTGGCGGACAGTGCCTTGAGTCTTTCGAGGCGGCTGCGCCACTCCGAGAGTTCCGCAATACGATGACGGTCCCGTTCGACGTTTCCTTGCAGCTGAGCGAGCCGCTGGCACTCCGCGCGCAGGTAACGAGGCAGGGACTGCCGCCAGGGGGCAGGAACAGCCACCAGAAAGTCCGGAGCCAGCAAGTCAGCGAGCCAAGCCCGGATATCGTCCACCGCATCGCGAAACGCCGGCGATGTCGCATCATCGAGGGCACGTCGAAGCTCATGCCAGCCTTCGAGAACAGCAAGGGCCAAAGCAGCCACCTCGTCCATGCTGGCAGCGAGCCGGGAACGCCCCTGCTCCAAAACCGCGTCGAAGGCTGACCGATCACGGGGCAGCGGCCCATCCTGCAGATGGGCCTGCTCGATAGCCACTCGATGAATCTGATCGAAGAGCGCGGCCGGATTATCCAGGGGCGCATACATCAATCCCATGGCGTCTCGGCGCGGGAGACGCCGGTCCAGTTGGCGCACATGGCGTTGTTGCGCCAGGATCAGCAGCCGCACCACGCCAGCACGCATAGCTGTCTCGGCCCCTTCAGGCTCACCGAACAACCGGATGGCCACACTATCGCCTGCATCCGTCAAAGCGGGCCAGGCGCGAACCCCCTCTGTCGGGGTAACGGTTTCCGGCAGATCGCCGAAGCTCCACTCTGTAAGACCCTCGACTTCGAAACCGGACTCAGCGCTTTGCCGGCGCAGGTCGGCATCAGCTCCGGCGCTCTGCTCAGTTTGCAGCGCAAGGAGATCCCGACCAGAGCCCAGCTCGAGCCCGTCATGACCGATGACCGCAATGCGCATGCGCAGGAAGTCATCGACGCGGGCACCGTCCCACGCATCGGCTGGAATGACGACGCCATGCGTACGTTCGATGGCCAGAGTCAGCGCTCGCAGCAGACTCCCCGCCCGGAAGCGCTCGGCATCCAGCAACTGAGGCATGACGGCCGCAACATGATCCGGCACAGGTGCCAGTTCCCGGCGCACCCGCTTGGGCAGCGCACGCACCAGCGCCACACACTTCTGCTCCAGCATGCCCGGGACCAGCCATTCGAGGGGCTCCGGTCGGAGCTGCGGCAGCAGGGCGCGAGGCACCCGGAGGGTGACACCATCGCCATCGCTACCCGGAGCGAAGCTGTAGCTGAGCTCCAGCGCCAGTTCACCGACTTGCAGGTGGCCTGGGTAGTCCGCCTCCACGGCGCCATCCGGGCGGTTCGCCATCAGTTCATCGAGGGTGAAGTGCAGGAGGCTCGGATCCCTGGCCTCGGCCCTGCGTCGCCATTTCTCGAAACGGCGGGCATCAGCGATGTCACCCGGCACACGTTCGCCATAGAGCAGGGCCAGCGCGTCCTCGCCAATGAGCAGATCGCGTCGGCGTTCCCGAGCCTCCAACGCGCGGACCTCGTCAATCAGGGCGAGATTGTGCGCGAGGAAGGTTCCGCGGGTATCGAGTTCACCGCGAGCGAGGGCATCGAGAATGAAGATCTCCCTTGCGGCTGCCGCATCGATGCGATCGAAGGGCACCTGACGTCCCTCG
>SLTB01000320.1 GCA_007130155.1 Pseudomonadales bacterium | reverse complement strand
GGGCTCTGCTCCTGACCCTGCCGCGCTTCCTCGCGAGCGATCCCGCACCAGTCGTGGCCCAGCCGCCCTTCGATCTGCCCGACCTGACCCATCTTGGCGCCGAGCCTGCGGGGGATCCCGCATGGCAGCCCAGTTTCCGCAACGCCCGGGAGGGGCACGCAGCCTACCGCTTCGCAGGCGGCACGGTTGAAGTTTTCCTGGCGTTCTACGCTCAACAAGACAGGGAACAGCATCTGTTCGTGGGCCGCAACAACCTGCTCGGCGAGCGGCAGCGCAGACGTCCACCGGACGCGCGGCGGGCGGTTGATCTGGAAGGCGAAATAATCAGCGTCAACGAATTCATCGCCTCCACCGCAGGGCAGGAGCGGATCATCTGGGGTTGGTACGAAGTGGCGGGCCGCCCCGTGACCACGCGCCTGGGCACCAAGCTGGCCGAGGTGGCTGCGCTGCCAAGCGGACGTAACGATGGACTGGCTATTGCTGTGGCGACGGTCTGCACGGCGGATTGCGATTCAGCCCGGGAGCGCCTCGAAGCCTTTCTCGAAGCGGCGGGCGGCACGCTGCGTGCCGTGCCCTGACAGGCCTCAGGTGGCCGCCAGCCGCGCGGTTTCCCGAAAGCCCGCGTTGCGCTGTGTCAGCTCATCGTAGGTGCCGGCATCCACCAGCTGCCCATGCTCCAGCAGGAAGATGATGTCGCATTTGCGCACCGTGCTGAGCCGGTGGGCAATCATGATGATGGTCTTCTGCTGGCCGAGGTTTTCTACGGCAGACATCACCGCCTGTTCGGTGACGTTGTCCAGGGCGCTGGTGGCCTCGTCGAGAATGACCACGTTCGGGTCGTGATAGAGGGCACGGGCAATGCCGATGCGCTGACGCTGGCCGCCCGAGAGCCGAACCCCGCGCTCGCCCACCTTGGTGCGATAGCCGTCCGGCAAGGTGCCAATGAAGTCGTGCAGCTCTGCAATGCGCGCCGCGCGCTCCACCGCAGCCATGTCGATCTGTTTGGTCGGCTGACCGAAGGCAATGTTGGCCGCCAGCGTGTCATCGATCAGGTAGATGGCCTGGGGCACGTAACCGATGGCGCCCTGCCAGGCGCGGCAATTGGCTGCCGTGATCACCTCGCCGTCGACCATGAGCTGCCCGCTGTCCGGCTCCAGCAGACCAAGGATGATGTCTACCGCCGTGGTCTTGCCGGCACCGGTGGACCCGACGAAGGCCACGCTGGCCCCAGCAGGGATGGTGACGTTGATATCCTTCAGGGCCCGCCCGTGGGCACCGGGATAGGTGAAATTCACGTCGATGAGCTGCAACTGTTCGCGCAGAGCCATGCGCCCCTCGGAAGGCACCCTGGGAAGTCGGCGAGAGAGGGACTGTCCCTTGCTGGCCACCAGTTCGGCGTGGATACGCTCCAGGCTCTTCGTCCCGAAGCGCATCTTGGCGAGATCATTAAAAACGCTCTGCATGGCTGGCATCAGGCGGTAGCCTGCCAGGGCAAACAGGGCAATCACCGGCAGAACACCTTCGAGGCCTCCCTCGCGCAGCGTCAGGAAGGTGATGACGAGGAGCAGGATGCCACCGAAGGTTATGATCTCGAGTACGTACTTCGGGAGCATGCTGATGATGCGCTGATTGGCATGGTAGCGGGCGTGGCGCTCGGCAGGGACGCGATAGCGCTCCAGATAGGCCCGCTCCAGGCCCGACACCTTGACTTCCTTGATGCCCGCCAACGCCTCCTGGGAGATTCGGAAGCGCTCCTCGTTCGTCTTCCAGGTGGCGGCTCCGATCCGCTGCAAGCGACGCCGGACCCCGAAGTAGATAATCGAATACATGCCGCCAAACACCGCCATGGCCCCCAGGGCCACCCACGGGTCGGCGATGATAATGAGCGCAATCAGAAAGATCACCACAGCCAACCGAGAGACCAAACGCGTGGCGGGCAGGATGGCGTGGGCCACCATGTGTTTGACTTCGGCCACCACGGTACGACCCAGGTTGGCGCTGTGCTGATTCAGGAACCACGAGTAGGGCCGGGCGAAGTAGTGCCCCAGCAGGCGCATGCTGAGGCGGTAGTCGCACATCTGATTGAAGCGATGCAGGAACCACTCGGTCAGGGCCGCCACGAGCTGGGTGGAGACCAGGGCGACAAACACGACCACACCCAGGGCCAGGAGGAACTGGTTGTAGTCCGCAAAGCCGAAGTAGGCGTAGACCTGGGCCAGATATGCGTTCGATTCGATGATACCCGGATTAACCGCCACCGTGATGAACGGCATGATCGAGGCGATGCCCACCATTTCCATGAGGCCGCGCAGCAGGAACAGTCCGAGCAGCATGATGGCCCGGCGGCGCTCGTGACCGTCCAGCATGGCGTAGACTTTGCGGTAAGTGTCAAGCATCAGCTTTTGGTCTCCAGTCGTAAAGGCGAAGTGGCGGCCAGCCTCGGGCGCTGCCTCCTCGTGTACGTATACGTATACATTGGCGCAAGATCAGTCGCAGTTAGCTCTTCTGGCGGCGCCCGCATCATGTGCCTTGGCGATCCGCCACGGTATGATTTCCCTCGTTCATCCTTAGGCTTCAGCTTCAGCCTGTCAGATCTGGGACGCCGCTTCGTCATATGACTTCTCGCATCCATTCCATTGCAGGCCTCGACCTCCGCGACATCAACGAAGCTGCGCTGGTGGATCACCTCGCCGAAGCCGCCAACCGACAGCAGGGGGGCTGGATCGTCACCGCCAATGCAGACATCGCAAGGCAATGCCGGCAGCAGCCGACACTCAAGGCCATGGTCGCCAAGGCGGACCTCATCGTGGCCGACGGCATGCCGCTGATCTGGGCCGCCCGCATTTGTGGCCGGCCGCTTCCAGAACGCGTCTGCGGCTCGGATCTGGTCTGGAGCATTGCAGAGCGGGCCAGCCAAGACGGGCTGTCGCTGTTCCTGCTTGGCGGTGGTGCGCCCGACACGGCAAGGCGCGCTGCCAGCGTCCTGCAAGCACGCCACCCTTCCCTGGCCATTGCCGGGACCCATTATCCACCCTTTGGCTTCGAATCGGACGCCACCGAAATGGCCCGGTTGCGTGATGCACTGACCCAGGCCGCGCCGGACATCGTCTACGTGGCCCTCGGCTTTCCGAAGGCGGAGCGCCTGATTCATGCGCTGCGCTCTGAATATCCCGGCATCTGGTGGATCGGCGTCGGCATCAGCTTGAGCTTCATGGCAGGCGACGTGGCGCGCGCACCGCCGTGGATGCAGCGCATCGGTTTCGAATGGCTGCATCGCATGGTCCAAGAGCCCGGGCGGCTGGTAAAGCGCTACCTTTGGCACGATATTCCCTTCGTGCTATGGCTACTGGCCTGGGCCCTTCGCGAGCGGCTTCGCGACTCCCCATGAGGAGCAGCCTGCACTTCAGGGCCTCCACTGATCGAAACGTCACAGGAATGCTGCATGAACACTCCCTCTCGCCGCTACGTCCTCATCTCGCCCTGCCGCAACGAGCAACAATACATGCAGGAAACCCTCGACAGCGTCATTGCGCAGTCGGTGCCGCCCACGAAGTGGGTGATTGTGGACGATGGTTCCACGGACGGCTCATCGGAGATTCTCGCGGACTACGCCAATCAGCACCCCTGGATCGAGATCGTCACGCGTGTCGATCGCGGTCACCGATCCGTTGGACCAGGGGTGATCGAGGCCTTCTATGACGGCTACGCGGCCATCACGCCACAGGACTACACCTACGTCTGCAAGCTTGATCTCGATCTGCGCCTGCCGCCACGCTATTTCGAGACCCTCATGGACAGGATGGAGGCCGACCCGCGCATCGCCACGTGCAGCGGCAAGGCCTATGTCGAGCGGGACGGCGAGTTGGTGTTCGAACGCCACGGT
>SLTB01000239.1 GCA_007130155.1 Pseudomonadales bacterium | reverse complement strand
CGCCTGCGCATGCTCCACGTTCAGCTCGAACAGATTGTTGACGTTGCAGAAGCCCGCCGGGCGGATCGGCACACCATTCTCCTGCAGCAGAAAGGCCCCACAGGCGCCGGGGCCGGTGAGCACGGCCGACCGCACCGCCGTCAGATGTTCCTGCTCAGAACCCCGGGAGATCCAAACCCCGGGGACGCGAACCATCATCTCGTGGGCATGTACGGCACCCGTCCGGCGCACGGTGGCCTCATCGATGCGCGAGAAATTGCCCACGCTCTCGAACTCCGGCGCCAGACTTCGCTGGCCTACCACGCGGACCTCGTCGACCGCATCATCCGCCAGGGCGGTCACCGTCAGCCCGGCCAGTGCCAGCCACGCCACTCCTGCCATCCGTCCCGCCAAATCTGACTCCTTCATCTATAAGCATAGCCCGCGATGCAGGGCTGCAGGATACCGGAACCCCAGCCCCCTGGCCCAATGAGGAGCCGAAAGCTGTGGGAGCGGACTTGGAGGGTGTCGCAAAAGGTTGGCAAGACTCCGTGGGAGCGGATTTATCCGCGAATGGACTGCCAGAAATCAATGACTTGCGGGGTCATTCGCGGATAAATCCACTCCCACAGGGGCGCCACGCTGAGTTTTGCGACACCCTCCTTGTCTGCGAAGAACGTTCGCGGCTGAAGCCGCTCCGATGGGGAACGGTGCGAGCTCGGACCTGCATCGCATCAGAAATCGAAGGGCATGGAACCAAGGTAGTCGCGGATCGAGTGCTGATCCACCTTCAGGCGGAAGCGCATGAAAGGACCCTGCGCCGTGTAGTGGGCGCCAGCGAAGTCTTGGTCGCGGAAGCCGTCGAGGTTGTAGCCGAGGCTGATCCAGACGTTGCGCCAGGGCGAGTGACCGACGGAGATGCCCGTCTGGTAATCGATGACGTTGCTATTCCAGGAATGCAGCGCGCCGGCATGCAGGCCCACGTCCCAGCGCTGGTTCAGGTCATGGCGGTACTCCATGCCGTACAGAGAGGTGACACCGGAGAAGCGGTCGCCATCGATGTCGTCCATCACGTACTTCATGCCCCAGATCAGCGAGAGCTGATTGCGTGAGTCGGGCCGCCAGTTGGCGTTGAAGTTGTTCACCAGCTTGCGCTGCACCAGATCGCCATCCACGCCCTTGCGCTCGCTGGCCACCAGATCCAGGCGATCGAGGAAGGTCCAGGTGCTGTTGCTCGGGCGCCAGGCCAGGCCGATACGCATGTCGGCCTTGCGATCCAGGCTGTCGAGGCCATCGGTTTCCATAATGTTCAGGCGCACGCTGGCAATACGCCCATCGTCGAGCTGATGCGCGTAGCCCGCGAACAGGTTCCAGCGATCATCGGAATCCGACGTCCGATACTCCAGCCGCGAGGTGGCCTCCCAGCTGTCCCGCCTGTAGCCCAGGCCGAGGAAGCCGGATGTGAAGTCGTTACCATTGGAGCCCGAAGTCGGCGGCACCCGAGGGTTGAATCCTCCAGGATTACGCTCGTCCAAGCCGGTGCCTGGGGGCTCCGTGAATTCCCGCCTGTCCTTCAGGGTCTGTTCCCGGTCCATGCCGAGATCGATGCGCCAGCGGTCCGACAGTCGGATGCTCTGCACCAGACCCGCCGTGGCGGCAATCCGCTCCTGGTCGTCGCTGAGCCTGCGGCTGACGCCGGTTTCCATGATCGCACCCGACCAAAGGTCGGAGCGGACGCCGACGCGGGTGTCCTCGGTATTGCGATCATCGCCGAAGGTGTATTCCTGGCGGCCGAACAGGCGGATGCCGCTGAACACTTCGTAGTCACCGCCGAAGTCCAGGCGCGTCGGGAAGTCGGTATTCTCGCCGCCGCCGCCACCTAAGTCGTACTCACCGTTGGCGTTCAGGCGCAGACGGCCATTGAGAAAGGCTTGGGTGGCACGGGCCGTCACCAGATTGCTCTCGAGGTTTCCGCTCTCCCGGGACTCGCGGACGACACGGGCACCGAGGCCAAGCTCGGAGCGTTCCCGCTTCCACTTCACCTGGGTATCGCCCACCCGCCGGGTATTACCGGAGGTCAGGTTATCCTCCTGGAAGGCCTCGGAATCCACCCGGAATTCACCACCGAGATCCTGATCGACCCTGGCGCCGAAGCGACGGGTGCCGCCGGATCCCGAGAACTGCTGCCCGATGCCGAAACCCTCCCGCTGCTCGCGGATATAGGCCCGCGCATTCATGCTGCCGGTACCATGCTCGGCTTCCACCCGATAGGCCCAACCGGAGTGGCTGTCGCTGCGCTTCTCGGCCTCGGTGTAGGCCAATTCCGCCTTAACCTCACTGCGATCGCCGAGACGAATCCTGGCATCGAGGGCAGCGAGCTTCTGCTCATTGTTGGTGCTGCCGTCATAAACCGCGGTCAGGCCCACTTCGCTGCCGGCAGCGTCGAGCTTCCGGGCCACCCGGCCACCGACCACGATGTCGCTGCTGCCGCTGCCGTCGGTCTCGTACTCGACGATGATGAAGATCGGGTTGAGGTCCCCGTTCTGACTCATGATCGGCTCCTTGAAGAGCAAGGTACCGGCGTCGTAGTCGATGTTGTAGTCGCGGAAACGGCTCAGGGAACGCTCGTCAACGACCTCGTCGATGTCGAAGCGGTCACGGGTCTCGATGCGAACGCGCTCGCTGTTGGCGATGACGTTTCTGGCCCCGAGGCGATAAAGACCCGAGGTGCCGTCGCCGCGGATGTCATCCCGAAGGAAGGCCTGATCGGGTGCCGCCGCGAAGCCCGTCATGTTCCAGCGACTGCTTTCGTATTCGCCCTGCAAGCCAGTGAAACGGCGGCTGTAGCGACCGAGTTCAGTCACCGTCATGCCCGTATCGAAATCACCGAATAGCAGCTGGGCGGTGTCCCGCTCGATGCGCAGATAGAGCTTGCGCTGACTTTCCGCCTCATAGCCCTGCTGGGAGGCATCGCCATAGAGGGTATAAAATCGATTCGGATCGATCTGGCTACCGAGATCGTCCGACGAACCCTTGGAGTCATAGGCCATGGTCAGCAGATACTTGCCCTGGATCGACCCGCTGGCGAAAAGCGAGACGCGGCCGTCCGTCACGAGCCCATCGTCATGACCGGCGTCCTGGGCTGACTGCATGTTGCCGCTAAGGGTCTGATACCCCACCGTGCCCTCCGCGAAGCCCACCAGGATCCAGTCCCGCATGGCCGGCGTCAGTCGTGCGCGGATCTCATCGGAGCGGCGGTCGGCAAACTCGAAGTCGAACACCACCTCGCCGGACCGGGTGGTGGGCCGGAGCCGGATGAAGGCAATGCCGTCCTCACGTACCACATAGTTGCTGCGACGGCTGCCCATGCTGTTGAGATTGATCTGACTTTGCTCCCGCTCCGACTCGTAGGCCTGATAGGGCTCACGCACGGTGAAACTGCCACTCATGCCAGGTCGTACCGGCGAGCCGCTGCGATCATAGAGCCGGATGGCGATAACGGGCGGCTCGATACCATCCGCTACCGGCACAGAACGCTCTGGCACCAGCTCCGCACGCACCGGAGCACCGGCGAAGCGGACGCTGCGCGATGTTTCGGCAACCTGCTCGCGACCCTGGAAGAAGCGCACCTCGAGAAGGTTGTCACCATCTTCCAGCGGAACGCCATTCCACACCGACATCCCGATGCCCTGATCGCGGAACCTCTTTACGCCCTCAAACAACAAGGGTGACACCGGCACACCATTGATGCGCACCTCGGCGCGCTGATCGACAGGATGCTTGACCGCGAAGTGAACGGCGCGAATCCGCGGCAGGAACTCGGCCGTGGGCCAGACGATGGCATGAGTACCATCCATGGCCACCAGTTCGGCACCCTTGAACTCCGGCAGGCGCTGATCCGGCAATTCGGGTATCGGGGGCAACACATGGGCTGCGGACCCGGTGCCGGGAACGTGGCCGGCGATGGTCGTACGTGCCACGGCATCGTCACCAGCGCGAATCACCCGGGTCGTCGCACCCGGCCGCACCAGCCGAACGGCTGCGACCATCCCCTGATCATCGCCGATGATCTCCGGGGGCCGACCCACTACCGCATCGATCACCGCTCTGGCCTCGACCAGGGACAGACACTCCGGATCGCAACCGCCCTTGCCGCGGGCAGCCGGAACCGTGACCAGCTCTACGGTCACCGCCGGATCCAGCACAGCCTGCCGCAGGACGCCCTCGAGGCGGTCGCGACTGATCCCGGTAGTCGCTTCGTGGCCCATGGTGGCTACGGCAATACGTCGACCTGCGATCTGACCCGGAACATCAGCCACTTCGAAGCTGGCCACCGGCAACCGCACCCTTTCGTCAGTGGGCGAGCGGAACATGAGCATGGACTGCACCTTGCCCGACACGCCTGCATCCGACTTCGGTTCGGCCATCAGCGTCACGGTGCGCTTCCAGTTGATGGGCAGATTGCCCAGACGATAGGTGAGCGCGCCATGTTCGAAACCTGAAGGATCGTCCACCGGTTGGCCTTCAATCCGGGTCGACCCCGGCACGTAGCCCCAGCCATCCGGCAACATGATCACCTGGGTGGCGTCGGTGAGCGGCAGTGGGCCTCCGGTCAACTCCGCACGGATCAGCAGGCCTTCGCCGTGGATGCTTCCCTGCAGACGCGCAATCACATCCGCGGTTTCAGGCGGCCGCATAGTCACGTGGAAATCGGCCTGCCACAGCGTGCCGCCCCGGACGTCCACGAACTGGCTGAAGGCCGTTCCGCCAAAGCGGGCGTTGTCCTCGCAGGATTGGATGCGATGGGAGACCGGAAGACTGGCCTCGTCGAGCTGAATCACATGGGCACCTGGCTTCACGCCTTCGATGTGCCAGCGGCCTTCGCTGTCCGTCACCACGTAGGTGCCGTCTTCCATGTAGAGGCGCACACCGCCGAGACCCTTGCGCTCCTCAGCAGGCGCGTCACAGGCCCCATCGAGAACCCGCCCCATCAGCGTTGCACGGGAGCGCAGCAGGTCCTCGCGGACGCGAACCCGGGCCTCGGCCGTATTGCTGCTGCGCACACCCTCACCCACTGCCATGGCGCGGTTGATGGCAATGCCTTCCCGGGCACCGCCGGTGACTTCACTGACGTAGCGGATGCCAAGCCGCTGACCGGGGTTAAGATTCGGTAGCGGGATGCGCAGAGTACGGCCGTCCCCCTCCACTTCCACATTCGGCACGCGGGCCTCGCCGATGCGCGCCGAACCGCTCTGATAGCGGAAGCCTGGCGGCATGAAGTCCACCAGCTCCAGTGCTCCGGAGGCCATGCTGGAGGGATTCTCCACCGACAGTTCGTATTGAATGAAGTCACCCACCGCCACGATATCGGAAAGAGCCCGCTTGGAGAGGAAGAGATCCACCACCACGGGGTCGAGCGGGACGTCAGCTATCGGCGTCACGCCTGCCGCGGCATCGAAGGCCTCGCCACGGCTGGCGTCCCCAAGCAGGAAGGGTGCGCTATCGAGCTGCTGCAGATCCGCATCGTCCACCACGGACGGGAAGCGATAGCCCTCCGGCATTTCGATCACGTAGCGGTATTCACCGGCGCCCACCACCGGGAAGCGGAAGCCGCCCTCGGGTACCGACACCCGATTGCCGGCACCGTCCGTCACCGTTTCGCCGCTGGTGACCGTGGAGGGCCAGCTCGTCACGCCATCGAGGGCACGCACCGTGGCCGGCGCGCCACTGGCCGCATTCACCAGCGTGATCCGCACCCCCTCGAGCAGCTCGCCGCTGGCGGAATCGAATATGCGACCCACGGGATCCAGCAATGCCCGAGCCTGCGAACGATCACTGGCATCCTCCGCGTCCTTGTAACGCACCTCGAGGTGCCCGTTGGTAATGCTGCCGAGACGGCAGTCACCGGCATTCAGGGTCGATGCACCGGCATTGATATAGCCCGTGAACACCCCTGTACTGGCACTGGTTTCGCGCAGAACCAGGCTCTCGGACTCGGCGGTATCGCCGATGGTCAGCCTGACCCTGACCGTATCCGGGGCCGCAGGATCCAAGTCCTGATCCGGATCGATGAGGCGCACGAAGACCGGTTCGCCGACATTGAAGGCCGTGGCCGGCTGCAAAGCCACGGCACCGGGCAGATCGAGGAGTTGACCGCTGCGGTCCCGTGGCAGATCGAGTTCCTCGGTACCCGAGTTACCCTCGCACTGGGTGCGGGACACCGGGATGGACTCCGCATTCCCATCGCCGGTCGCCAGGGTAAACAGCTCCAGCGTCGAAGCCGTCCGCTCGATGACCTGCAGATCCAGGGGTATGTCCACCTGGATACCAGGCCCGATGGCCACCTCGAACACCTGGCCGCGGGAGGCGGGTCCGATGTCATAGGGGCCACCGTCTAAGCCAGCCAGATCGGCATCGCTACGCTCACTGGGGAAGCGATAGCGATTCGGCGGGATCACCTCCAATCGGTAGCGCCCCTGCGGCAGGAAGGGAAAACGAAATTCGCCCGGGCTGAAGTCGTAGCGCGTGCCTGAACTATCCGTCGCTTCGCCACCGGAAATGATCTCAGCAGGGAACTCCGGGAAGGGCGCATCACCGAAAACCTTCGCCAGGCGCCCGGCGTCCTCGTCGAGAATGCGGATCACCGCGTCGTCGATGCGCCGCCCGGTCCGACTGTCGAAGACCACGCCAGAAGGTGCGACTGCAGCTGCCGCAGCCGCAGTGTCGCTACCATCCTCTTCGTCGAAGTAGGTGGCCAGGATCTCGCTGTTGGCCTGCACCGTGAGCATGCACTCGAAGCGATTGGTGGCCACACCAGTGGACTGGATCACGCCGACGAAGAAGCCGGTATCCGGCCCCGTCTCGCGCAGCCGGAGGATTTCGCGATCGCCCGTATCGGGCACCGTCAACGTGACCACGATCTGCTCCCGGACAGTCGGATCCCGATTTCCGTCCAGATCATGCAGCCCGACGAAGATCGGCTCACCGACCATGTACAGGAAGGCGTTGCGCAGGGTCAGCGAGCCTGGAACATCAAGCTCCTGGCCGTCGAGGCCACGCGGACGCGGTGCATCCACGAAGGGTCCGCCCATGCTGTCACTGGTCGCGCATTCGGTACTGCCCACATCCACCGGCGAGCTGAGATCCGGCACGAAGCCACCCTGGGTTACCCCAATGCCCGGGGCATCCTGACCAATGGGCGGCGGCACCTTGAGGAAGAGGATGGTCGCCGGGTTACGTCGCTGGACGGCGGTGCCTACCGTGAAGGGCCGCGTCACCGACAAACCGAATGCATCCACGGCGGTGATGCGAAGGGTGAGCAGTGTGTCCTGCGGCAAACTCACGCCCGGAGCCAGGCGCAGCTCCCCAACAATGATAACAAAGCGGGGATCGTCCACGGTCAGCACATGACCGTCGGTCTGATTGGGATCAATCACCGTCAGGTCACCAACCCGCGCACCAGGTGTATCCGCAGCAATCACCTCCTGGTCGAGCAGGATGTTTTCCGGACCCGGCTGCGCCGGGAGGACGTCGATGGTCACGTCCACTTCGGTGGACAAACGCCCGGCTGCCGTCCGCGGAATGGACTCGGTCACCCGAACGCGTAGGTCGAACAAGTCGGTCTGATCCCGGCGGATGGCATTGCTGTTGGCCACCTCGATGAGCCCGGTGGCCGGATCGATCCGGAACGCGCCACTTTCATTGCCGCTGACGATCTCGTAGACGAGATCAGCGGTGGCGTCCTCCGGTACCGGTCCACCGCCGAAGCGCGCATCCACCGTAGCCACCACGGTACCCGCGGCGGCCCGGTCTACCACCTCGAAATTCCCAGGCTCAACGATGGGCGGCTTGGGGATCTCCAGCAGCGGAATGGTGATGCTCGCCACGCTGGTCAGCGGCGTAGGATGACTGTCAGTGACCGCCACATCGATGACCCGGGTCGCGCCCTGATCGAAGCGCAGCAGTTCCGGCCGCGCCACGCTGATCTCACCGGTGGCCATATCGATGCTGAAGATGCCCTGGGGATCGCCAGCGACGATGGCGAACTTCAGCGGCTGATCCATATCGACGGCGCCTACCCTCCCGGCACGAGTGCCGGTCAGGCTCAGCTCCGGCAGCGGATCGAAAGTCTGGTCTTCCACGAAGGGCGGCGTATTCGTTTCCGTTACCGTGATGCGTATCGTGGCGGTCGTGGACAGGTTACCCACAGGATCATTGGCAGTGTTGTTGTCGGTCCCCTGAACCAGCAGTTCATAGACGGTGCCTTCCGGGCCCAGCACGGCAGCAGAGGCCACGCGCAGACGCCCGTCCTCGGCACCCACCTCGAACTGCCCGTCGCCGCCGTCGAGCAGGGTGTAGGTCAAGGTATCGCGGGCATTGGGATCGCCCGCCGGAATCCGACCGATCACCAAGCCCGCAGCCGACCCCCGCGCCACGCCGATATCGAGATTCTCGACCCCCGGCGGCAGATTGCTCGGCACTACCGTGAGCTTGAAGCGTCGGACGACGCTCGAGCCCCCGCTGTCCGTGGCCATGACATCGAGGACGATCTCGCTTTCGAGGTCGAAGTCGACCTCCCCGTCTGGTGCCAGGCGCAGCACGCCATCGACCACCACGAAGCGCGGATCGGAGATCGTGAACGTGTGAGTGTCGCCGACGTCCTCGTCCACCACGGTGACGTTGCCCACCCCGGCGCCCGGCGTGCGCGACGCGAGTTCGAGATCGTCGAGCAGAACATTCGTGGGTCGTTCATTCAGGTCCGCCACTTCGAGGATCACAGGCTGGATGCGATACAGTTCCGCGTCCCGGAACACCCGAACCTCCAAGCTCACTTCCGGCTCCTGCTCGTGGTCCAGGAACAGGCCGGGGCGCAGACGCAGGACACCATCAGAGGTCACCAGGAAGCGTTCGTCGTCCACGACGAAGTCGAAGTCCGACGCGCTCGGCACCTCAAACTGGGCGATGGCCGCACCGGTCACGTTCTCACAGACCAGGGCATCAAGAGGCGGCATCGATTGGGCCGAGCCGCTGTTCTGCGCCACCCCTGAACCGTTGAAGCTCAAGCCAGGGGCCGAAGCATTCTTCGCACCCGGAGGCGGCACGAGCGAGTTGCCAGTGGAGGAGCAGCGCAGGGCCTCCACCTGGAGAAGAGGATTGACGACGATGGCAAAGGGCACGGTCAGGCTGTTGCCGTTCTGGTCCGTGGCCGTGACCTCGATGACGACGATTCTCTCAACATTGAAGTCGAGTGCTTCGTCATCCCGAAGTTTGAGGACGGCATCAATCACCTCGAAGCGCGGATCGTCCACCGTGAAGGTGTGGCTCGCATCAACATCCGGATCGAACACAGTGAGGTTGCCAACGACCGCACCCGGAGTCCGCTCGTTTACATCCTGCCTGTCGAGTTCGATATCCGTGGGTGCCGATCCCGCCGGCTCATCGATGGCGAACGACACCGTGTTCGACGGCACCGTCACCGGCAGGGTACCAACGCTGTACTCGGCCCGGGCCGTGTTCTCGACCACCGTCCCCGGCGTGGTCTGCGCCAAGGTGAAAGCGTTAGTAAAAAGAAGCAGTAACGAAAGCCCTGCCATGGAGATGTAACGGGACAACGCCCGTCGCTGGCCAGGAGCCCCGCTCACGCGGGCCTTCCTCCGGGGCGCTAAGGCCACATCGGAAACATACAGCCACCGCCCCTGATCATCTGGCCGGACAGTTCCTTTGGCGCGCACGCACGAACGCTCCGCAGCCCAAAGGCCACGGAGCGTTCGCACAATGCGAACGACTGCCGGACTGATCAAGAGTGCAGCTCTTCTAAGCTAGTCCGACCTCAGTCGATACTGACATAGAACAGAACAATGCCGGACTCTGTGGTAGAGCAGGTTCCCAGCCCGGCATTGAACCCGCCGTCGACGGTCTCGCCACCGACAGCAACCGGATCTGTCTCATCAGGGCAGGACTGCACAAAGGGATTCGGGAAAGCCGTGCCGAAAAACGTGTCGGACGCAAGCCGGATTGGGCTGGTGAACGCTGGATTGACATCAGTCACGACCACATCCGTTGCGGCCGTAAGGCTCGTCGAACTGTTGGTCACAACGATCTTGTATTCGATGATCGCCCCAGGAAGACGCTTAGGATCATTGGTGCAAGCCGCCTGCGTCTCCCAATTCTCGAACAGGGCTCCGGCGAGCGCGCAACCGCCATTGACAGGATCGTATACGACCCTGCTGGTCTTGATGATGGCCATGGTCGGAGTCGAGATGATCAGAGAAATGACATCTGAGTGCTGACCATTTCGAGCAGCATCGCTTAGCGCGGTGTTGGCTAACGCTCCAGTGTGGTCGAGGTTGAATTCAGCCTGAGCAGTCCCGGTTCCGTCAGCAAAGACGTCCTGAATCGTCAATGCGACATCCGACACCGAGCCGGTCGCCGCCTGACCAGGCTGGGCGTTGTTGTTCGAGTCAGCCACGATCAACTGGCCTGCGATACCAGAGAAGGTCGCAGGGTCGCCGTTCGAATCAAGCGGCGGTGTCGGGAATATCGTCGGGTTGGCGATGGCTGCAACGAGATGCCATGGAGCCTCTTCTTCATTGACCGCCGACAAGGGAATGTCGAAGTACATGTAGACTACGTGAAGGTCTCCGGCTCCAACATCAGTCAGCCGATCCACGAACGTAGGATCCGCCGTACCACAGTCTCCGCTGGCAGTGTCATCACAGAAGCGAAGGTTTGGAGCGCCTCCGTCAGCCGGAAATGCTGCAGTGAAGTCCGGCGAAGCGCCTTCCACAGCTCCGAGGAAAATGTCGATAGTGCTGTTACTGAGGTTGGCCACATTGTACCGCAGATAGGCGTTTTCAAAGCCCGGAGTCCACTCCTCGTTCTGAATGCCCGTCACGGACACACGCAACAAGCGGTCGACGCGAAAGTCGACTGGATCCGAAACAACCGGGGCCTGAGCATTTCCTGCCACATTGAAGCCGAGCGTGGCGGTATTGGTCACCACTTCACCAGCAACCGTTTCTCCGATGAAGTCTGCGTCGTCTTCGAAGTCAGCCAATTGAGCCGATACCATCGGCCCCCAGCCCACCCCAAGGACCAGCAAGGCCCCCAGAGCGAGCCACTGGCCTGTGTGTTTCCAGTTCATGATGACGTTCCTCTCTTGATCAGTTTGGGTTGACCCGCGCGCTGCATACGCGGTGCTTTCCAGTGGGGCGTTGATTGCAGTCGCTGCATTCATCGCGGTGCTTCCTTCTGGCTTTCAGTAGACGAGTGCGCATGCACCCGGCCCTTCCTTCGTCGGCCGGGAAACGGAATGCTCCCCAGCCATGGCGGCCCTGTTCCCGGCGAAGAACCCGTCTCGGTGGGCAGATCCGTGCCATGGGGAGGACCCCTGTCATGATCGGGGCCGTCTCGCTGCCTGGTGAGGACCAGCGCAGGGAGCCACTGCAAGCTGCGCCTGCGCCCCATGCCATTCGCGCAGGGGTTCAGGGCACCCACCGTGTGGCGAGAGCAGCAAACAGCCGTGCTATGGCGCAGGGCGCCTGCCATCAGCGCAGACGCACCCGGAAGAACACCGAACTTTCCTCACCGGTCTCGAGCGCTGGCCGGAAGATCCAGCGGATGTGGGTGTATTCCTCCGCTTCTGCCAACCGGGGTTGACCGTCTGCGCCAGCTAGCACCAGCTCGTCAGGCGCAGCCCAGGTTTCACCGCCATCTGCAGAGAACTGGATGTCCGTGCCTGAACCGCCGGCACTGTCCTGCAGATAAACGGTGTTGTTCGGAACGGGATTGGTGATGACGATGCTGCCCGCATCCACCGCCTCGCCGCCTTGATTGGCGAACGTGACCGTGTAGCGAAGCTCATCACCGGGAACCACCCGTTCCGCGGCCACCAGACGCCTTTCCTGCTCGCCCTGCTCGTTAACGAAGGTCTCCACCTTCTGCACGGAACTGACCAGCCTGACCGGCTCCTGGGCCATCGCCACTGTCGTCGATGACAGCAATACGAAGGCGCACAGCTTCATAATCGTCTTCATGACGAATCTCCTCTGGGGATTTACTGGATTTCCACTTGGAAGCGGATCTGGTGGTTGACGACCGGGTCGCCTGAGGTGGTGCCGAAGTCGACGAAGATGCGCTTGTAATCGACTCCGCCAATCACCACATCGGACACGGTGACAAGATCGATGTCGGCGGCATCCGTGCTTCCAATACCGTTGACGACAACCGAATTGGCCACATAAAGGACCTGCTCTCCGTCATTTCGGATATCGTCGATGACCGCGAGATTTTGGGCGTTACCCCTGCCATCGACGGTGACGTCAATCTGGTAGGTGACCACTGCCCCGGGGATGAACGTGGCCCCGCCACCCGGAGCCGTGGTTTGGAAGCCATCGTTGATCTGGAAGATCGACTTCACAACGGTGACGTCCACCGCACTGACCACATAGACGCCCCGATCACCATCCTGCGCCTGGTTCTGAACGACGACTGCATCAACGCCGCCGTCACCTTGACCCGTCAGAACGCCGCCGACCCCCGCCGCTGAAGCACCTGGCGTCGATGAGGCAGCCACGAGATCCAGGAGACCTTCGTCACCGTCATTGACCTCGAAAGGAATATCTGCCGGAACGCAGATCAGGATGGTGCCGCCACTAGCCAGATTGAGTTGGTCCGTCCCGGTGTCGAACTCCTGGGAGGCCGTGATGTCACTCGGCGCACAAGCAGAACCAGAGGCCCGATACACGAGGTTGGAAGCCGAGAAGATCGGATCGAAGTCATCACCGCCGATGTTCGGTAGAACCGACAGATTGAACGCTTCCTGGCCATTACCCAGGTTGGTGATCAGGAACGGTTGAATTCGATTGGTCTGGCCGCCCTCTACCAGCACGGATGCCTGCTGGACGGTGACATCCACCTGGATCCGCTCGTCGACATCGAAGGCTTCGATGTTCGACAGTTCGGCGACCGGGTTGCCATTGATGGCGAACTCGGCCCGGGCCTGGTTTGAGATGGTGGTTCCGGCCTGGGTGCCTTGCGGCCCCACATTGCCGGTCTCCGTGAACGTCTCGGCATGAACACCCACCGATCCCAAACTGGCGGTGACGAGCACCAAGCCCAATCGGTTGAATCTGGACATATCTGTCCTCCTGCAGTTGTCGAATCGGCCCGCTGCCACCGCGCGGAGAGCCCTGAGCCGAATGCCGGCAGGCGGTCTGATGACTGCTTGCCGGGTTCTTGCGACCGGATGGGTATCCGGCTTCAGGCATGAGCGCCGACATCGATTGCTGCTGGCGGCCGCCGTCGGGCAGCACGGCAACGACCAGTCGTCGGACGCGAGATCGGGGAGCGACCACCTTGCCTCCAGTACCCGAGCGCGCGTAGCAATAGAAAAGCCTGGGGTGGCCAGAACACGACAGGCCTGCTTGAAGTCAGCCCAGCTCCGGACATCCAAAAATTTCCGCAGCCAGGACCGCGCGCAAACTGGGCGCCTCAAGAACTACGCCAACGACGCCGACAGGGACGTGGCGAAAAAAACGAGGGTCGCTGACCTGAGCGCCAAGCGACCTGAACCGAGCCCCCTCTGGATTCAACGTTCGGGCCCCATCGGGCCGCAACATGCCGATGCTCTCCGTGAAATCAAAACGGCCAAGGCCGCCGCTGTAAACGGAAGCTCAACCCTCTGGTCAGGACATCTTGAATTTGAGTAGACAGGCCGGATCGAGCCCCGCCTCGACCGCCCCATGTTAACTAATCGTCAACGAAATGTTAGCCTAGAATTTCTCTTAAAACAACGATTTGAATCCGGCTTTTTGTGTACCAGTCGAGGCACTCGTATAGCAGACTCCGCCCCTAAGCTCCTGGAAATCCACACGTATTCCACGACCGCAGCAAAGGATGGCAACGGACAAAACAGTCAACGGATTAAGAACGACGTGTTCCTAGCCACCCTGTGAGCCCATGTCGAGCCCCCTGGCAGCCACCCTGCTCGAGTCGACTCTTCAGATTCGTGATCACACTGTTAACCATTTCCATGTCAGGCCATCGAAATCAACGTATCCATTTGTTTTAATTAATATTATCTGGGGTTCAAGAGGGTAAACGCCCGGTAGTCCTGACTGCGCTCAGCGCCAGATTTCGACGCTTTTTGGCATAGCGGACCGCGCACAGACAGGCGGGGAGGCACAAGCAGGCTTGCACCGGGAATGGTCAGGACAGCCCAACAAGAACTTCAAGAACGTCGCTACCAGGAAGGCCTCTCAGCGGGACCGGATATCCACGGTTTCGGTGAAGGGGTCGAAATCGATAATGACTTCGCCGCGACGGATTTGTGCGATCACCTGCGCAACCTTGGTCTCGAGTGGCACCTCGCTGGCACCATATTCCGTCCCTTCGCGAGTGATGAACTCCTCGATGATCCCGCGCAGGGCAGCAGCACTCAGTGCAT
>SLTB01000338.1 GCA_007130155.1 Pseudomonadales bacterium | reverse complement strand
GTGTCTACTTTGGTCGGCCAAGGGCAAGACAGCCTGGGAGGTCGGTCGTATTTTGGGCATCTCTTCCCGGACGGTTCATTTCCACATCCAGAACGTCATGCATAAGCTCGATGCAAACACCAAGGCTCAGGCCATCCATCAGGCCACGCGGCTCGGGCTGCTGCCTGTCGCGTGAAGTCTCGCGCACCGAACGGAGGCCTGCCATGCCCCCGCGGCCAGGGACCGAGGGATCGGAGATCTTCCCCGGGGTCATTTGGGCATCGAAGTCAGAGCGCGCCCCAGACCCTACTTGCGGACGAGGAATACCAGGCCGGTGACGATGGCGATGGCCCCACCAAGAAAGTAGAGCATGGTCTCGTCACTGAAGCGTCCCGTGAGGGTCTCGCTCAGTTGTTCCGTGACGGACTGGCTGGCGTTGTAGCCGAAGTACAACACGACGACTCCGAGCACGATCAGCGCAATGCCGATGATTTTCATGGGATTCATGTTTCGACCCTCTGGTTGGTGGGGCGAAGAATGCAGGGGCGGCCTGTGCCGCCCCCGGTTCCCGACGTACGGAATCAGGCCGCGTTGAAGCCCAACATGGCCTTGGTTTCGAGGAACTCCTCAAGACCCCACTTGCTGAACTCACGACCGTTACCGGACTGTTTGTAGCCACCGAATGGGGCGCCCGGATCCACGCCAGCGCCGTTGATGTGAACGTTTCCGGCACGCAGGTGACGCGCCAGGTTCTTCGCCCGATCGGCATCGCCTGAGCTGATGTAGGCAGACAGGCCATAGATCGTGTCATTGGCAATGCGGATCGCATCCGCCTCGTCCTTGTAGCCGATCAGCGACAGGACCGGCCCGAAGATCTCTTCCCGGGCAATGGTCATGTCGTTGGTGACGTGGGAGAACACCGTCGGCTTGACGAAGTAGCCCCGGTTCATGCCGTCAGGACGGCCCACCCCACCGGTCTCGAGCTTCGCACCCTCGTCGATGCCCTTCTGGATCAGGGCCTGCACCTTCTCGAACTGAGCCGCAGAGACCAGTGGTCCGACCATCACGCCTTCGGCGGTCGGATCACCGACCTTGATGGACTCCGCAGCCGCCTTGGCGATGGCCGCCGCCTCGTCCATACGTGCCTGGGGGACCAGCATGCGGGTCGGAGCGTTACAGGACTGGCCGGTGTTCACGCACATGCCCACCATGTCCCGCGAGATGACCTTCTGGAAATCGGCATCGTCGAGAATGATGTTGGCCGACTTGCCGCCGAGCTCCTGGGTAACGCGCTTGACGGTCTTGGCGGCATTCTCGGCCACCGAGATGCCCGCGCGGGTGGAGCCGGTGAAGGACATCATGTCGATGTCCGGATGGGAGGACATGGCTACGCCCACCGTGGGCCCGTCACCATTGATCAGGTTGAAGACCCCGGCCGGTACGCCGGCGTCGTCCATCACTTCCGCGAAGAGGATGGCGTTGAGCGGGGCGATTTCAGTGGGCTTGAGCACCATCGTGCAGCCTGCGGCCAGCGCCGGCGCCACCTTGGCCGCGATCTGATTCAGCGGCCAATTCCAGGGCGTGATCAGGCCGCAGACCCCGATGGGCTCGCGAATCACGCGCGCACCGCCCACGTCTTCCTCGAAGGGATAGTCCTTCAGGGCCTTGAGGGTATACATGAGATGCCCGAGACCCGCCGGAGCCTGGGCGGCATTGGCCAGCCCCATGGGTGCACCCATTTCCTGAGACACCGTGGAGGCAAACTCCCCCATCCGCTTCTTGTAGGCCGCGATGATCTTTTCGAGCAGCGCGATACGCTCCTCGCGAGAGGTCTGGCTGAAGGTCTCGAAGGCCTTCTTGGCCGCAGCCACGGCACGATTCACGTCTTCGGCGCTGCCCATGGCAATGGCAGTGATCGGCTCTTCGGTCGCTGGATTGATGACATCCAGGGTGTCCTTGCCCACGGGATCGACCCACTTGCCGTCGATGTAGAACTGCTTGGCGTGTTGCATGAACGATGACTCCTTCGCTTCTGACCCTTGCCGCTCTGCAGGCGAACTGATGCTCAGGTCACTAATGCAGGCGACTCATGAAACCGGATCGTCGATACTACTGATGCGGGAGCATTTCCCCAAGCCCTGCCGTCTCCTGCCGTCCGTCCTACCTTGCGGTCTGAGCCGGCTCATGAGTCACCAAGGACGCTGTCAAGACCGCCATACCAGGGCGCCCCCTGTCCCCGGGAAGCTGGACAGCGCCTCCACCCACTGAACCTGGGGTGTCATCCGTCCGGCGGGAGGGTAGCCTTGGCCGTCGCCAACGGGGGCAGATGCGGAATTGAACGACGTCCACTTTCTCGATCTCGGCATCATCGTTGCCTACCTCGTGTTGATCACCGCGGTGGGTCTGCGCCTGTCGCGGCGGATTCACGACGCTCGGGACTTCTTCCTGGCCGGTCGCAGCCTCGGCTGGGGCATCATCGGCCTGTCCATCATCGGCACCAACGTCTCCGCCCAGAGCTACGTAGGCGCCGCGGGCGGCGCCTACAGCTACGGCATCGCCCAGGCCAACTTCGAGTGGATCGGCGCCATCCCGGCCATGATCCTGGCCTCCCTGGTCTTCATTCCCGTGTACTGGCGTGCGGGCGTCTATTCCATTCCGGAGTACATGGGGCTGCGCTACACCCAGGGTGTACGCGTTTTGACGGCGTTGATCGCCTGCATCTTCTCCGTGTTCGCCATTGCCGTCTCGTTCTGGGCCATCAGTGTGACCCTGGAGATCTACCTGGGGTGGCCCATGTGGCTCGGAATTCTGGTGACCGGCGTGGTGGTAGGTCTCTACAGCATCTCCGGGGGACTGGCTGCTGTGGCCTTCACCGATGCCCTGCAGGTAGTAATCATGTTCGTCGGCGGCCTCGCCATTCTCTGGATCGGCCTGTCTGAGGTGGGCGGCCTCGCCGGGTTTACCAGCGCCCTCACGGACGAGCATCCCAACCACCTGCAAACCTATCTGGCAGCTGATCATCCCGACTTTCCCTGGGTGGGCGTGCTGCTGGGCCTCGCCTTCGTGCTGTCGCCGGCCTACTGGATTGGTAATCAGGCCATCCTGCAGCGGACCCTGGGGGCAAAAAGCGAGTGGGACGCCAAAGCTTCCATGATGTTCGCGGCCTTTGCCAAGACCCTGGTGCCGCTGCTGATCGTGTTTCCAGGCCTGCTGGCGCTGGTGATGAAGGCTCAGATTGACTATCCCGACGCGGCCCTGCCCTGGGTGGTGAAGAACGTCCTGCCCCCGGGCCTCTCGGGATTGATGTTCATCGCCATCATCGCCGCTCTGCAGTCCTCCCTGGACTCGGGACTGAACTCCACCTCGCTGCTGATCACAAGAGATCTGCGCGGCGTGCTGCAGCCGAAGCGGGATCCGAGCCGGGATCTGGCCGTGGGGCGCACCTGGACCTTCATCATTCTGCTGGCCGGCATGGCGGGAGCACCCCTGATTGGCGACCTTGGCGGCATCTTCTTCTTCGTGCAGGTCCTGCTGTCGCTGTTCCAGGGGCCGACCATGGCCCTGCTGCTGTGTGGCGTCCTGACTCGCTGGGCCACACCTGCCTCGGGCATGATCACCCTCATCGCCGGTCTGACCCTGTCAGGCGCACTCACCCTCATCGGCATGAACATGCTCTATGTGGCGTTCGTGAGTTTCGTGTTCTCACTGGCGGTGGTCCTATCGGTGAGCCGCCACACACCCAAACTGCCGGACAAGCTGCTCGACCGACTGGTGTTCCATCATGGCTGATTCCAATCATCCCACTCCGGAAGCGGAGTTCATCGAGGGCGTGATCGCCTGGGTGCAGTCGCTGCCCACGGCCTGGGCTCAGACTTTGACCCTGGCATTGTTCCTGGGCCTGCTGCTGATCTGCTGGATGATTCCACGCGCCCATGTGCTGGCGGACGCGCCACCCCAACGCTGGCGGGACCTTCGAATCTGGGCCAGCGTGCTGATCGTACTACAGCTGGGGCTATATCAGCTCTTCAGCTGAGAGAGATAGGGGTCGAGCACCCGCCCCATGTCGTCTCCGAGTTCCCGCACCGCCCGCGCGCTCACCGAACGCTGCGAGAAGGCTCGCAGCCCCATGATCTGGGCCTGAACGAGTCGAGCAAGCCTCCGGGGCTGGACATCGGCACGCAGTTCGCCGAGCGCCCTGGCCTCCGTCAGGCGAGCCGCGAGCATCGACTCCACCTCGGCGAGGACCTGTTCGGCACGCTCACGAATCTCAGGATCATCGTCGCCAATTTCGAGAATGGTCTTCACCAGCATGCAGCCCGGCATGGGCCACCCGGCCTCTGTGCCAGCGGTTGTACAGGCCCGTGCCACTTCTCTGAGATAGCGACGGATGCCCTCGACGGGACTGGCCGCACCCATGGCCACCTTGCCGAACTCACCGCCCATCTCCTCCGAATAGCGATCGAGGGCCTGGCGAAACAGACCGGCCTTGCTGCCGAACGCTGCATAGATGCTTCCGGGACGCATGTCCAACGCCTGCTCAAGGTCCTTCAAGGACGTGGCGTGATAGCCACGGGCCCAGAACAGACGCACAGCCCGGTCAATGGATTCATCTCTGTCGTGCAGGGAACTTCTAGCCATAACCGCCATCTTACCTTGAGTGATTGCTCAACTACAATTTGAGTGATTGCTCAAAACCAGATAGGGTCGTGCCACATCGACCCCGATCTGACCGACCGCGTGACTATCCGACAGCTGTCACTCAAAGGTGCATCAATGACCGACTTCCAACTCCACGACGAGACCACCGCCCCCGCTGCCAGCAAGCCCATGCTCAAAGACTCCGCCAAGAGCTTCGGGATGATTCCCAACCTGCATCGCACCATGGCCGAGTCTCCAGAACTGCTCGATGCCTACAAGCATCTTCACACACTGTTCCTGAACACAAGCTTCACAGCCACCGAGCAGAACGTCATTTGGCTCACGATCAACGTGGAGCACGACTGTCACTACTGTGTCCCTGCCCACACGGCCATAGCCCATAGCATGAAGGTGGCCCCTGAAGTGATCGAGGCGCTGCGACAGGGCCAGCCTTTGAGCAATGACAAACTCGAGAGCCTGCGGACGTTCACCCTCGCAGTCGTGCGCCAGCGCGGCGCCGTGAGACAGCAGCAGGTCGATGCCTTTCTTGCAGCCGGCTACGACCGCAAGCAGGTCCTCGAAGTCCTGCTCGGCGTTGCCCAGAAGGTGATGAGCAACTATCTGAATCACATCGCCGAGACGCCGCTCGATCAGCCTTTCGAGAAATTCGTCTGGCATCCGGGTCAGGCTGCCTGACCCACAACCGCTGACCGAGGAGGGGAGTCCCAGCCATGAACGCAGAAGCCGCCACCGAATTCCGCCCGTTCACCAGTCTCACCGAGCAGATCGCCGATCACCTGACCCAGAGCATCGTCACCGGCTCTCTCGCTCCAGGAGAACGCGTCCAGGAGCAGCACGTCGCGCGAGCCCTTGGCGTCAGCCGCGGATCGGTCCGGGAGGCGCTGCTGATCCTGGAACGTCGTCACCTCATCGAGATCGTTCCTCGCCGGGGAGCAGTCGTCAGCGGACTGTCCAGACGGCAGCTCGACGATCTGTTCGATCTCCTCGAGGTGCTCTACGCCATGATTGGCCAGAAGATGGCATTGATGTGGGATGAAGAGGACGCTGACCGTTTCGATCACGCCTTGGCGGGTATCGCCATGGCGGCCGAGGCTGGGGACGTGGATGCCTACGCCAGAGCCTGCGAGAGCTTCCTCCACGAAGCCTTGAGCCTGATCCGCAATCACTACCTGGATGCTGTGGTGGAATCGCTGCTGCCGCTGGCCCGACGCGCCCTGCACCGGCTCATCCGCCTGGACCCGGAACTGCTGCCCGAGGGTCTGAACTCCTGGCGCATGTGGCAGGAAGCCATGTCGAACCAGGATACCGAGGCGGTGTCAGTAGCCGTTGCTCGCTGCTTCAGCCGTCACCGTTCGACGCTGACGCGAGTCATCGCCAACTGAACCGAGGCGCTCCCCTCCTCCTCTGCCAAACTCGGCTGCCCACGAGCAGAAGCAGGGAGAGCGGCATCAACCAACCGAACAGTCCGGCCATGACTCCCAGTCCAGGCATGCCGAGCAGCAGCAGCAGGCTCGGTGCGCAGCAGGCTCCACCCGCCAGCAGCGCGGGGAGGGCCACAACGATGCCCCCTCCTGCAGCCCCCGCGCTACCGCGATCTTCAGTGCCAAGTGCGCACTGGCCCGGATGCTTCAGGAGGTGCCAGGCACCGTGCAGATTCACGGCCAAAAGACTTCCCAGTACCGCGGCCAGGAGAAGGTTCACTGGGCTGAACAGCCACAGGACGGGTCCCAGTTCGAGCAGCAGGATCGGTTCGAATTGCAGCAGGCCCCGACGGTCGGTCCAGGCCCCCAGTTCGCCGACCATCACGCCCCAGCCGCCTGCCGTGTCCGGATCCACATCGCCGATGAGATAGAGGTAGGCCAGCGCATAGACCAACCCCGCGCCGGCGACCAGGGAGCGGATGTCAAGGATCGCCATGTTCGATTACCACGGAAAACGGATAGAAAGCAGCCCAGGCGAACCACATGGCCGAGAAGGCGCTGACGACTTCCGCCTCCTCGACGCCGTCGAAGACAGGTCCGCCTCGCGTGAACTCCACATCCTCGAAGCGAACGTCGACGTCGGTCCGAAACACCCACCCGGTATTGAGTTCCGGGTCGTCGATAATCAGATATCGCCCTCCCGGCCCCTCGTGTTCGAGGACCCTGGCGATCCGCAACGCTTTCGGATCGATCGCTACGGCCTCGTGAACATCGCGGAAGCCCAGGACTTCGTACTTCTTCGGGAATCGTCGATCTTCATTGAGCACCGGAAAGATCGTCCTCGAATCCTCGACGTAGTAGCCGCTCGCCTCCCGATAGCTGCCATAGGGATCGCGGTGATAGTTGCGCATCGCGCCCGTCTGTCTCGTGAGAACCTGGGTATCCGGGTGGCGGGCTTTCCAGCGCCCCCAGGTAGTCCAGACCAGGCGCAGTTCCGCAAGCCCCCTGCCCGTGAGCTCCCCGTCGATGCCGGCGGCGAGAATCTGCGGGTACTCGGTATCCGTGGCCCGGTCGTACATGACGAGATTGCTGTTGATCAGCTTGCCAGAGACACCAAGTTCGGTCGTACCGCGATCGAAACCGAGCGCGGTCCCGGTCAACGGACAATACGTCACACTGATCTGATCATCGCCGATGCTATCGTTGACGATTTCATGCCAGACCAGAATCTGCTGGGGATAGGCACGAGCCTCACCATGGCGATACAGGCCAACCACCCGGTCTTCATCGTCGAGAAAGCGCTCGGCCGCGGCGGCGGAACCGAAGCGGGGGCGATCGATGGAGGGGATGCCGTCTTTGCCGGGCCCGCCGTCCAGACGGGCGCGCCGATAGGTGGCCGGCGTCTCCGCCATCACCGTAGGCTCAGTAGTTGGCGGTGCAGCGACCGTGGTGCTACACAACAGGGCCAGGAAGAGCGACGACAAGCGCAAAACGTGAATCATGACAAGTTCCTCAGAAACAACCTCCACTTCAGACCGTCCATAGCCCTCACTGACTCCTCCGCCAGCACGTCGGACAGTTGGACTCAAGATCGGTCTGCAAGGTCGGGCCTCTCTGTTCGACTCATACCCACGACAATGATCCACAGCTCCAGGGAGATCACATGACAGTCCTGCAACGTTCGACTCACACGCTCACGGCCCTGCTCGCGCTCGTCACACTCACCGTGGGTCTCGCGCCCGCCGCCGAGGGGACCGATACCGCCATGCAGGCCCTCTACCAGCCTTTCCAGGAACTGCTTACCCGCCACCTGGAGGAAAAAGACCTCGCGGAGGACGGCCTTAGCAGTGCCTTCGACTACGAGGCGGCTCTGGCCGCTGGCGACACCAGGACCCTGCTCGACGAACAGAAGCGGCTGCTTGCCAACTTCGATCCAGCAGCGCTGACGACCCGCGACGAGGCTGTCGCCTTCTGGCTCAACGCCTACAACTTCTTCATGGTCGCGTACATTCTCGAGAACCCTCGTCGCGGGAAGCTCGTGGGCAGCGTTCGGGACTACGGCAACCTGTTCAATCCCTACCGGGTGTTTGGGCGTGACCTGTTCGACATCGGCGGGCAGAAATACAGTCTCGACGAGATGGAAAAGGGCATCCTGCTCGGTGCGGACTTCGCTGTGCGGGGCTGGAAGGACGCCCGGGTTCATTTCGCAGTGAACTGCGCCTCGGTCGGCTGCCCACCACTGCGAGAAGGCGTCTATCTGCCCTCGACGCTCGACGCGGTACTCACAGAGAACACCCGCCGGGCGCTGAACACGCCGCGCCACCTTCATCTGGATGGCAACACCCTCTACCTGACCAGCCTGTTCGACTGGTATGAATCGGACTACGTAGACGAAGAAGGCTCCGTTCGCGACTTCATCAAGACCTATGCCGACGATCATGTGAAGGCCAAGCTCGACCGGCATCAGCGGATCCGTTACATCGACTACGACTGGGATCTCAACACACCCGCCAACTTTCCCGAGTTCTCGCAAGAGTGATGATGCCCGGTTGTCCAACGCCCCAACAGCCGGGCGAAGGCGCAGCTGAACTTGCCATGCCCCTGGCAGTCTTCTCGACTGAGCCTGTGCTCACGACACCATCTCGACACTTCCAGGGGAGAGAGACATGCGGAAAAGAACACTGCCTGCAACGGTTCCAATCCTGATTGCAATGGGATTGCCGTTGGCGGCCCAACCCATCGCTGCCCTCGGTCAGGCGACCGAACCCGCCCGCCGCACCATCGACGAAGTCGTGGTCACGGCCCAGAAGCGACAGGAGTCCATTCAGGATGTCCCACTTGCCGTCACCGCGCTCAGTACGCTGCAGCTCGAGAGGGCAGGCGTACAGGATTTACGCGACCTGCCCACGCTGAGTGCGAGCTTCAACATGAACAGTTCGCAGACCGAGTCCCAGGGCTCGGTCTTCCGCATCCGCGGCATCGGTACCACGGGCAACAACATCGGCCTGGAAAGCGCCGTGGGTGTTTTCCTCGACGGTGTGCACCTGAGCCGCCCCGGCATTGCCCTCGGCGATCTGGTGGATGTGGAGGCCATCGAAATCCTGCGGGGGCCCCAAGGCACCCTGTTCGGCCGCAACACCAGTGCCGGCGCCCTGGTGATACGCAGCCAGCTACCGGATCTCAACAACATAGAGGGCTGGTTCAATGCAGGCTTCGGCAACTTCAGCAGCACGACGGTGCAAGCCGGAGGTAACCTGCCGATCATGCAGGATCGCCTGGCACTGCGCGGATCCGTGGCTTTCCGCCAACAGGACGGCTTCCTCAAGAGCGCTACCGGCGCCGAGAGCATGGACCGCGATCGCATCTCCCTCCGCGGGCAGGCCCTGTGGCAGATCAATGACGACGCATCCCTGCGCATTATCGCCGACTACTCTGACGCCGACGAACGCTGCTGCGATGCGGCCATCGTCCGGGACTCACCCATAGCCAATCCTTCGCCGACCACTGGCATGAACGCCTTTACGGCAGCAGGATTGCCCGCCGATGGCGGCGCACCAAACTCCGGACGCAGCGCCTTCAACAACCGCGATTCCAATGCCGGTCAGTTCGAGAACCCCTTTGAGCAGTGGGGGCTTTCAGCTGAACTGAATTGGGCTACCAACGACATAGACATCACCTATATTGGTTCCTACCGCTACTTCGATGCCTCTTCGGTGCAGTTCTCCGACTTCGTCGGCACCAACGTGTTCTCCGTTCGTCCGGAAGCCTCGGGCGGCCAGAAGACCTTCGACGAAATCGAGACCACCACCCATGAGATCCGCTTCTCAGGAGACAGCGACCGCCTGCAGTGGATGGTTGGCGGCTTCTTCATGTGGGAGGACATCGTCGAGGAGCAGGGCCTCGGGCTCGGCAGGGATTTCAGCGCCAACACCAGCGCCAATCTGTTCGGCTTGTTTCCAAGTCCTGAGGCACTTCCTGTCGCTCTGGCCGATCTGGTTCCGGTCGTGATTCCCAACGCCGGCGGCACTCAATTCGATGGCTCCTTCCTCACCGGGATGGATCCCGCCAGGGCCTTCACAGGAGGTATCGACCCGGCCGGGGCCTATGCCCAGAACAGATTCAATCAAACCACCAAGAGTTGGTCCGTCTTCACCCACAACACCCTGCGAGTCACAGACGATTTCGATTTGGTGTTCGGCCTGCGTTGGGTAGACGAAGACAAGGACGGCAGCTTCGAGCAAATGGCAGTCAACAACTCCGGTGCTTGCGTCAATGCTCAGGCCAATGCTCAGGCCTTCGATGGCACGGGCGCGGCAGGGCTTGCCCAACTCGCAGCCGGGTTCACCTGCTTCCCCTTCGTCACCCCGGCCGATACCGGCGGCGTGAACCTGCCCAACTCCTTCGACCAGAACTTCAGCGACGAGGAACTCGTCTGGACCCTGCGAGGCGTGTACCGCTTCGACGATCTGACCATGGCCTACGCCAGCTTCACTCATGGCTTCAAGGCCGGCGGCTTCAATCTGGATCCGACGGCTGCGGCTACGCGCCCGGACGGAACCAAGGCAGACCCGCGCTTCGATTCCGAGACCATTGATGCTTGGGAGATTGGCCTGAAGACTGACCTTTTCGATCGTCGTGTGCGTCTGAACACCGCCTTGTTCTACCAGGATATCGAAGACTTCCAGGTCCTGGAGTTCACGGGTGTTCAGTTCGTGACCTTCAACGTGCCTAAGGCAGAGAGCAAGGGCGTAGAGGTGGAATTGCAGGCAACGCCCATGAACCAGCTCGATGTTGGCCTCTCGGTGACCTATCAGGATGCCCGCTACCCCAGCAACTGTGCCGGCGCCGACGCCCCAGCGCAGGTGCAGTCGCTCTGCGGCAACAGCCTCACCAATGCCCCCGACTGGACCGGCGTCCTCTCACTGACCTGGGAAGACACATTGCCGGGGACGTCCCTGAAGTACTTCGCCCATACCAACCTGCGGGCCGAAAGCAAGCGTCGGACCGGCACTCAGGCCGTCGACCCGGTCAGCATGGTTCCCCGGACTGACGACATCCAGGGTGCCAACGCCAAGCTCAACGCCCGCATCGGCCTCGGGCCGCAGGATGACGGCTGGGCCTTGGAACTCTGGGCCAACAACCTGACGGACAAGCAGACGACCAACAACACCTTCAACATTCCCCTGCGCGGCGTCGGCAGCCTGGGGACCGCAGCTCAGGGGCGCTTCATCGAAGCACCCCGGACGCTGGGTGTGACTTTCCGCGCGCAACTGTGATCGACACTGACCCCGGCGCCTGACGGCGCAGGGGCAGTCTTGGGACATTGAACCAGCCTCCCTTTAGGGTGCAGCGACGAATCGCTTCGTTGCTGCACCCATCTTTTTCAGCTCAGCTGTAAGATCACGCCGTTTCGGTCGACTCACCTGCCATATGCGATGCGAACAACCCATCGCCCGATCCCCCAACTCGAGGTGAGTCACCATGTCATTGAGCAGGACGCTTCTAGTCGCCGCCATCGTCACCGCGATCGGCATCTTCTTCGCCTTCGATCTCGGCCAGTATCTGAGCCTGAACTTTCTGCGCGAACAGCAGGCGCTGTTCGCCGAGGTGTACGCCACACATCCACTTGTGACTCTCGCAGCGTTCTTTGCGCTCTACGTAGGCGTCACCGCCCTGTCGCTGCCAGGGGCCGCCATCATGACGCTTGCAGCAGGCGCGCTGTTCGGGCTCGTCACCGGCACCATCCTGGTATCCTTCGCATCGACACTGGGCGCGACGCTGGCCTTCCTGGCCTCCAGATTTCTGTTCCGTGACCTGGTTCAGCAACGCTTCGGGAATTACCTGAAGAAGATCAACGAAGGCGTCGAGAAGGACGGTCCGTTCTACCTCTTCGGCCTCAGGCTGGTCCCGGCCTTCCCGTTCTTTGCCATCAATCTGGTGATGGGCCTCGTTCCCATGCGGACCTGGACCTTCTACTGGGTCAGCCAGGTGGGCATGCTGGCGGGAACCATCGTCTATGTGAACGCGGGCACCCAGCTTGCCGCCATCGATTCCTTGGGTGGTCTGCTGTCCCCGACGCTGATCGCGTCTTTCGCCGCCCTCGGCCTGTTCCCCCTGATCGCACGCAAGGCGCTGCAGTTCCTGCAATCCCGCAAGGCGGGCCGGGCCTTCGCGAAACCCCGCCAGTTCGACCGCGACATTGTGGTGATCGGCGCCGGTTCGGGAGGCCTCGTGAGCGCCTACATCGCCGCCGCCGTCAAGGCCGAAGTGACGTTGATCGAGGCCGACCGCATGGGTGGCGACTGCCTCAATACCGGCTGCGTGCCCTCCAAGGCCCTGATCCGCAGCGCCAAAGCCGCCCATGAACTGCGCCACGCTTCCGACTTCGGCGTCAACGCCGGCGACGTCAGCGTGGACTTCCCCGCGGTGATGGAACGGGTACAGCAAGCCATTACCAAGGTGGAGCCCCACGACTCCGTGGAGCGCTACGAGGGCCTCGGCGTAGACGTGATCCAGGGTTACGCCCGCATCACCTCGCCCTGGTCGGTGGAAGTGGACGGCCGGGAGCTGACCACCCGCAACATCGTCGTCGCCACCGGCGCCCGCCCCTTCGTGCCGCCGATTCCGGGGCTCGACAAGCTCGGCCACCTCACCTCGGATTCGCTGTGGCAGCTGCGCAAGCTGCCTAAGCGGCTCGCCGTCCTGGGCGGTGGCCCCATCGGCAGCGAACTGACCCAGGCCTTTTCGCGCCTCGGCAGTCAGGTGGTGCAGATCGAGATGGGTGATCGCCTGCTGCCGCGGGAAGACGCCGAGGTCTCGCTTGCGGTCGCCGAGCGCTTCCGCAGCGAGGGTATCGACGTCCGGCTCGGCGCCCAGGCGACCTCTGTGCATCAGGACGGCGACCGGAAGTGGATCACCGTCGAAACGGCGGAAGGCAGCGAGAACATCGAGTTCGACGAACTGCTGGTGGCCGTGGGACGCAAGGCCAACGTGACCGGATTCGGGCTCGAGGAACTCGGTGTGGAGCTGAACGCAAACGGCACCATCGGAGTCGACGACTTCCTGCGCACCAACTACCCGAGCATCTTTGCCGTCGGCGACGTCGCGGGTCCCTATCAGTTTACCCATGCGGCCGCCCATCAGGCCTGGCACGCTGCCGTGAACGCCCTGTTCGGAACCTTCAAGAAGTTCCGCGTGGACTACTCCTCCCTGCCCTGGAGCACGTTCATCGATCCCGAGGTGGCCCGCGTGGGGCTCAATGAGCAGGACGCCAGGATCCATGGCATCGAGTATGAGGTGACTACTTACGATCTGGCGGAACTCGATCGCGCCATTGCCGATGGTGCCGATTCCGGCTTCGTCAAAGTTCTGACCGTTCCCGGCAAGGACCGCATCCTCGGCGCCACCATCGTCGGCCATCACGCCGGTGAGCTGATCGCCGAGTACGTCACCGCCATCCGCCACGGTCTCGGCATGAACAAGCTGCTCGCAACGATCCATGTCTATCCGACCTGGACCGAGGCCAACAAGTACGCAGCCGGTGAATGGAAGAAGGCACGTGTACCCGAGCGCCTGCTGGCCTGGGTGGCCCGCTACCACGCCTGGCGTCGAGGCGGACGCGCTGCCGGCACTGAAGCATTGCCGGAAGGCAGCCGGTGATGTACGAAGTCACTGTCGGATGCGAGACCCCTGCGCCGTGGCGCAGCGGTCTCGCTCTGCGCATCGAACACCAGCACGGTAGAATGCGCAGCTTGTCCAGGCCACCCGGTCATCGTGCCATGCAATCACGGCTGTCAGATCCTGAAACCTGGCTCCATGAACACGGCGACAGCCTCTACCGCTTTGCCATGCAGCGCACCGGCGATCCGGCCAAGTCTGAAGACCTCGTCCAGGACACCCTGATCGCGGCCTTGCAGTCCCGCGATCGATTCTCCGGGAATGCGCAGGAGCGCACCTGGCTGATCGGGATCCTCAAACACAAGGTCATCGATCATCTTCGTACTCGCGATCGTGAAGTCGCCACGGACTTCGACGCTGAGCCCGAGCTCGAGAGCGAGCACTTCAATGCCCGCGGCCGCTGGCAGGGGACCGTTCCGGCCTGGCACAACCCCGACAGCGCGCTGCAGCAGGACGCCTTCTTCAGCACCCTCGAACACTGCATCGACGCCCTACCCCGGCGTGCGGGCGAGGCTTTCAGGCTGCGTGAACTGCACGGGCTGGACACCGACGAGATCTGCGCAGCACTGGAAATCGGTACCGCCAACAACCTCTTCGTGATTCTGTCACGCGCCCGGATGAGCCTGCGCGACTGCCTGACGGAGCACTGGTTCCAAGCCGGGACGCAGGAGACCGAGTCATGCTGAGCTGCAGGGAAGTTTCACGCCTGGCATCGGAGCGCATGGACCGGGAGCTGACTTGGCGGGAGAAGTCAGCGTTCTACATGCACCTGATGATGTGCCGG
>SLTB01000334.1 GCA_007130155.1 Pseudomonadales bacterium | reverse complement strand
GTTGCGCTCCGTCCGGGTGCTCGACGTACTGTCGAGTACGCCTGCGCGCCCGAACTGTCGCGCGCCTTGTCTTTACCGGCATCTCCGCGCCCTCGCTTCGCGTATCGGTGAGATATGCGGGCTAGCGCCCGTTTTTGGTGGCTGCCGCCACGGCATCGAATGGCTGGCCCGAAGTCTGCATAGCAGTCTCTGACCCGACCTGTTCACGGGGGTTACATCCGGTGGTTGGGATTTCTTAGGCACAGCAGGGGTATCGAACATGCAGAATCAGAACGGCCCCGGGCCGGTTCGCAAGTTGTCGGCAGCCATCGCGCTGGTGATGATGGCACCATTGGCGCCGGTCGCGCTGGCCCAGGGCGCCATGATTGAGGAAGTGGTGGTCACCGGCTCGCGCATCGCGAGGGACAGTGCGACCGCGTCCGCGAGTCCCGTCGCTGTGGTGGATGGCGGTGACATCAGAATGTCGGGGACGACAGATATCGCTGAGTACCTGCGCGACACGCCGGCGTTGAACCAGTCGCTGCCGGCGAAGTTCTCGAGTTTCACTGACGCAGGCACGACCGACAGCGATATCGGCCTGGGGCTTCTTGATCTCCGCGGCCTGGGCACGGTTCGTACGCTCGTGCTGGTCAATGGGCGCCGCCATGTGGCGGGATCCGAGGGCTCGGCGGCAGTGGACACCAACACGATACCGAACGTCATGGTCAGTCGCGTCGAGACGCTGACCGGCGGCGCTTCGTCGGTCTATGGCGCAGACGCTGTAACGGGCGTGGTGAACTTCATCATGCGGGACGGTGGCGATTTCGATGGCCTCGAACTCAGCGCGCGGATGGGCCTGTCCGACCGAGGGGACAGTGACGAGTTCATGGTGTCCGCCGCCGGCGGCTTCGAGTTCATGGAAGGACGGGGAGAAATCGTTTTCGGTGCTGAGTACCTGCGCAACGAGGAAGTCTTCGCCTTCGAGCGAGGGTTTACTGGACCTAATCAAGGCAGTTCCATCAACAACACGCCCGAGCTTGCTGCTGCGACGGGCCTGAACCCCGATTCTCCGCGCTTGTTCTTGCGCGACCGAAGTAATCCGATATCCAGCCCGCTTGGCGTCTTCGACCTGTCGACCATCGATTCATTCGGCAGTATTGACAGCTTCATTTCGAACAACCCGGGCGATACGCCCATCCCTTTCTTTCCGGGTACGCAGATTCCCATCCTGCAGGTCATTGACTCGCCCACGAACGGTGTACCCCGTGCCTACAATCCAGGGCGACTGTTTTCGAATACTTCGCAGAGCTGGGGTATCGGCGACGGTCTCGGTACGACCCTCACGACCCTGTTTCCGAAGCAGGACCGCTACGTACTCAACGTAAACGGCAGCTTCGCGATCAATGAGTCGGTGAGCGTCTTTTTCGAATCCAAGTACGTCAATACGGAGAACTCCAGGCGAGCTGGTGGCGGGGATTTCAACGATGCCATTCCGATCGCCTACGACAACCCCTACATTCCGCCGGCGCTCGCGAGCCAGATAACGGAACTGCAGGGCCTCGGCATCATCCCACCTAATCCGATGGACGGGAGCTTCTACGGCTTCGGCTCATCCCGTGACACCCAGGACCTCGAGGTTCTGCCGGGAACGTCCGTTGAGCGAGAGACCCTGCGTCTGGTCTTCGGCGTTGAGGGTGTCATCCCGGTGCTCGACGGCATCGACTTCGAACTCTCCTACAACTACGGCGAAACGACTGCGGACGTGACCAACATCAACGTTCGTCTCGAGGACCGCTTCTATGCCGCGCTCGACAGCGTCGTCGACCCGAGCACCGGAGAGATCGTCTGCCGCTCCGACCTCGACCCCACGGCGCTGCCTTGGGTCGGCGCCACTTTTCCGACGCCTGAATTCTCCACTGGGAACTTCACGAACAACGGGCGCATGACAGACTTCATCAGCTTCGAGCCCGGCGACGGCAGCTGCGTGCCCTTCAACCCCTTTGGTCGCAATGCCGCCACGCGGGCCTACTCGGACTTTGCCTATGTCAACACCCGAGACAGGACGCAATTGGAGCAGAACGTCATCTTCGCCTCCCTGTCCGGCACGACCAGCAGCTTCTTCGAGCTTCCGGCTGGCCCCATTGGCTGGGCCGCCGGCATCGAGTATCGAGAGGAGAAGAGCCGCTTCCGGCCCTCCGATGAGGAGCTGAGCCAGAATACCTGGGTAGGCTCACGCCGAACTGAGCGGCAGCCGGTCGAGGGCAAGTACGATGTCATAGAGTACTTCGTCGAGGCGCAGGTCCCCTTGTTGGAGAATCTTCCTGGCGTCGACTTCCTCGAATTGAACGGGGCATACCGCTATGCCGATTACAGCACCACAGGTACCAATGATGCTTGGACCGTCGGCGGCCGTTGGTCTCCCGGCTTCGGATTGACGCTGCGTAGCGCCTACTCCGAGGCTGTCCGTGCGCCTAACATCAACGAACTGTTCTCGCCGAGGCAGCCGGTGAACTTTCCGTTCTTGAATGATCCCTGCACGATCCAGAACATCAATTCAGGCTCTGAATTCCGGGCCCAGAATTGTGCTCAGTTCGTCCCGGACGGCTATGACGTGACGCAGTTCATCACGGCCGGCATCCCGGGCGTCACCGGAGGCAACCCGAACCTCAGCGAGGAAGAAGCGTCGACGTTCACTGTAGGGTTCGTGTTCGAGCCGGACGCGCTTCCGGGCTTGCGCATCATCGTCGACTACTACGACATCGAGATCACCGGCGCAATCGATGCGCTTGCACCGCGCCGTGTGGCTGAGGCCTGCGTCGATCTGCCGACTACGGATAATGCGTTCTGCGATCTGATCCAGCGGGATCCGACACAGGGCTTCATTACCTTCCACGAATCCGGGCAGGTCAATCTCGGTTCCCTCGAGACCCAGGGCGTGGACTTCGCCGTGAGTTACAGCTTCAGTCTTGGCGACTACGGCCGGCTTCGGCTCGGCGTCACCGGATCGCACCTGCTGGACTTCGACGAGTTCCAGGATCCCATCGACAGGACGGTAGTCCAGTCCCGGGTGGGCGAGTTCGCCTTCCCTGACTGGATCGTCAACACGAGTGCAAGCTGGATGCATCGGGACCTGACACTTGGCTGGTCCGCCCGCTACGAGGCGAGTCAGTTGCTGCCCGGCATTGAGAACGTGCAGGTGGACGCCAATCCGATCTTCTCTGATCCTCTCCGGACTGGCAGTAGCATCGTCCACAACTTCAACTTCGGCTATCAGGTGAATGAGAAGTTCGAATTCTTCGGCGGTCTGAACAATGCTTTCGACAAAAGCCCCTATCTCGGGACGCTCGCACGGCCTGCGGGGCCCAGGGGTCGATTCTTCTTCGCCGGTTTGAACTATCGTATGTGATACCGGCCCTGAAGCCGTCGGCAACAGGGAACGCGATCGGAGGCGGCCAACACGGCGCCTCCGATTGCGTTTAAACGGCGTTCAGGGCACAAGGAATCTGCGCGGTAGAACATGAACGCGCTGCGACGCCCCCACTTCGGCCCGCTCCGATGGCCCCATTTCGTCACGTAGCATCACTACGCTCCTCGATCGGGCGTCGGATCGGCTTCGAATGGGGAACATCTCCCATGCTCCCAGTCCGGCCCGCGCAGACTCCTTCTGTGGCAAAGCGCGCAGGGGCCATGCCCGACGCGGCGAGATGCGTATAATTGCGCGTCCAGAACCACCGAGGAGTTTCCGGTCATGACGCTGATCCGCCAGGATGATCTCATCGCGAGCGTCGCCGACGCCCTGCAGTTCATCTCCTACTACCACCCCGTGGACTTCATTCAGGCGGTGCATGAGGCCTGGCAGCGGGAGGAATCCCAGGCGGCCAAGGATGCCATGGCCCAGATCCTCATTAATTCGCGCATGTGTGCCGAAGGTCATCGGCCCATCTGTCAGGATACGGGTATTGTCACGGTATTCATCAAGATCGGTATGGATGTGCGCTGGGAAGCGACCATGAGCGTCACGGACATGATCAACGAGGGCGTGCGCCGCGCCTACACCCATCCAGACAATGTGCTGCGGGCGTCCATCCTCGAGGATCCTGCCGGTGCGCGCCGGAATACGAAGGACAACACGCCTGCGGTGATCCACATGGAAGTGGTTCCTGGCGACAAGGTGGATGTTCAGGTGGCCGCCAAGGGTGGTGGCTCGGAGAACAAGGCCAAAATGGTCATGCTGAATCCGTCGGATTCCATCGTCGACTGGGTGGTGAAGACGCTGCCGACTATGGGGGCGGGCTGGTGCCCCCCGGGCATGCTCGGCATTGGTATCGGCGGGACCGCGGAGAAGGCCGCGGTGCTGGCCAAGGCATCGCTCATGGATCCCATCGACATTCATGATCTGCGGGCACGGGGCCCCGCCAATCGGGCAGAGGAGCTGCGTCTTGAGATCATGGACGCGGTGAATGCGCTGGGCATCGGCGCCCAGGGGCTTGGCGGGCTGACCACGGTGCTCGACGTCAAGGTCCGGGATTACCCCACCCACGCGGCCTCTCTGCCCGTGTGCATGATTCCCAACTGTGCGGCAACCCGACACGCGCACTTCGAACTCGATGGTTCCGGTCCGGCCCTTCAGACCCCGCCGAGCCTGGAAGACTGGCCGCAGATTGCCTGGGACCCGGGTGCCGGCGCGCGCAGGGTCGATCTCGATACCGTCACTCGCGAGGATGTCGCGACCTGGAGGCCGGGCGAAACCCTGTTGCTCAACGGCCGCATGCTCACGGGTCGGGATGCGGCCCACAAGAAGCTCAAGGAACTGCTTGATTCAGGTGAGGGCCTTCCTGAGGGCGTGGATCTGACCGGGCGCTTCATCTACTACGTGGGTCCGGTGGACCCGGTGCGTGACGAGGTGGTGGGACCTGCGGGTCCGACCACGGCCACCCGCATGGACAAGTTCACCGAGCAGATCCTTGATCAAACGGGCCTGCTGGGCATGATCGGCAAGGCCGAGCGGGGGCCGCTGGCCGTGGAAGCCATCCGCAAGCATCGCGCCGTGTACCTCATGGCGGTAGGCGGGGCGGCGTATCTGGTGTCCCGAGCCATCGTCCATTCCCGCACGGTTGCGTTCCCGGAACTTGGTATGGAGGCCATATACGAGTTCGAGGTCAAGGACATGCCGGTGACGGTGGCTGTGGACGTCAACGGCGAGTCGGTGCATCAGACCGGTCCGGCGCAGTGGAAGGAGCGGATCGCCGATCAGGCGGTGCGCATTCTCGGTTGATGAAGGAAGTGAGGCTCAGAGCATGACTCCGGCCCGGGCGCGACGCATCCGGCAGGTGCTCGACCGGCGGCAGCCCGATCTGCGTGTGGTCACGGATTCTGTGCACAAGGGCCATAACCTGTCGGCCATCGTGCGTTCCTGTGATGCCTTTGGCGTCCTGGACATGCATGCGGTGGTGGCGGATGCGGACTTCCGGACTTTTCGCTCCACGGCCATGGGCAGTCAGCGCTGGGTGCGGATCGAACGGCATCCGGACGTCACCGATGCGCTGGTGCCGCTGAAGGCTGCCGGGTATCAGGTGGTCGTGGCCCATCTCGACGAGACGGCAGTGGACTTTCGCAGCATCGACTTCACTCGACCCACCGCCTTGCTCATGGGTGCAGAGAAGCAGGGGCCGAGTAGTGCCGGCCTGACGCTGGCGGACCGCGCGGTGACCATCCCCATGGTGGGCATGGTGGAGTCCTTCAATGTTTCTGTGGCAGCAGCCATTCTGCTGGCCGAGGCCCACCGTCAGCGCGCTCGGGCGGGCTTCTACGACGAGCGTCGGCTCGATGATGAGACTTGGCGAAGCTTGTTCTTCGAGTGGGGTGAGCCGCAACTGGCGGCCTACTGTCAACGTCATGGGCTGGCCTATCCGGAGCTGGACTACAGCACAGGTGAGCTGCGCGATCCGGGCTATTTTTCCCAGCACCGCGTTCAGGTTGGCGACGGCGCTTGAGGCGGCAACTGCTACACTGGCGGTCGCAACATCCATTGGGAGCCCTGGCATGGCACGAGCGGTAGACGGACCGAAAGTCGACACCGGGAGCAAGTATCGCACCGAGCTTGGCTATTCGGCGGTCAAGAACGGACAGAAGCAGCGAAGGGATGCCGCGCCGGTGGAGCGCAAGCCCGACTGGCTGCGCATCCGCCTGCCATCAGGCGGACGCTTTGCCGAAGTCCGGGAAGTGGTCCGCACTCATGGACTCGCCACAGTCTGCGAGGAGAGCCATTGTCCGAACATGGGTGAGTGCTGGAACCACGGCACCGCCACCATCATGCTCATGGGTTCCGTCTGTACCCGGGCCTGCCGTTTCTGTGCGGTGGATACGGGCAATCCCCAGGGTTGGCTGGATACGAACGAGCCCGCAGAAGCGGCAGAAGCGGTTCGACTCATGGGGTTACGCTATGTGGTGCTCACCTCGGTGGACCGTGATGACCTGGAGGACGGCGGTGCGGCCCATTACGCCGCCTGCGTCCGTAGCATCAAGGCCACCTGCCCCGAGACGGCAGTCGAGGCGCTCACCCCTGATTTCAATGGCCGTGAGCGGGATGTGGCGACGGTGGTGGATTCTGGCCTCGAGGTATTTGCCCAGAATCTGGAGACCGTGGAGCGTCTTACTGGGACAGTCAGAGATCCGCGTGCAGGCTATGCCCAGACCCTCGCTGTGCTGGCCTTCGCCAAACGTCACCGGCCAGAGGTGCTCACCAAGACCAGCTTGATCCTGGGTCTGGGCGAGCAGGATGATGAAATCCTGGCCGCCATGGACGACCTGCGGGCGCACAACGTGGACGTGTTGACCATGGGGCAATATCTGCGCCCAACCCGCAATCACCTGCCGGTAGCCCGCTGGGTGCCACCGGAGGACTTCGACCGTTACCGGGAATGGGGCCTGGAGCGCGGATTCATCGAGGTGGCTTCCGGCCCGCTGGTGCGATCGAGCTACCGAGCGGACCGCATCCTGGATGGCAACAACCTCGGTTTGTCGAATCCCGTTGCAGACCGGATTCCTCTGCGACAGATCTGAGGATGTCCGGAAACAACGGTGTCCCGCGTCAGCAAGAGGGGGGTCACCCGGCGGCAGGGCCGCCGGGTGTGGGGTACTTCAGTTCTGGCTGAGACCATAGGCAAGGTCCTGTTCTTGCACCCAGCGGCCGCTGGCAGTCTCCAGTCCTTGCAGACGCAGGCCTGATTCAGAAGTCTGGCAGGTCACGCGAGTGTGCTGAAGTTTACCATCCTTCCAGGCGCGGACATTGGCATAGATCACGTGGGTGCCATCGGCGCTCCGGTCGTGATAGGTCTCCCGAATGTCTGCGGCGCCGATTTGGTTGGTGATCGCCGACTCGCAGGTTTGCAGCGAATTCATATCGAGGACCGTGGCGGAGCGGGCGTCATGGGCAGCAACGGGCGCCGCAGTGGCGGCGATGAACAACAGGCCGGCAGATCCGGCTAGAACGTGCTTCAACATTTCATCTCTCCTTGGCTGCCTGAGGCTCTCTTGCGTATCGACTCTGCGTCGTGTCGGTACACCCTCAGGTCATGCTTAATTTAACAACCAACTTGGGGCGCATGGCAAGTGTTTCTGAAAAATATCTTGAGTTCGTGAAAAACCCTTCAATTCCTGGGGGATTTCTTCATAGATAAGGCGTGATGATTCGGGAATCAAGGCCGGCCCTCAAAAATAATATAACTTCTAGGCATTACGTGGGTTATATTGGTGCATGATACGCACCAATTCGGACCCTTCCTGGGCGAATATTGCGCCGAAATAGTGCAAGCCTCCTTCGCCGCTGATCATTCGGCGGTGATCTTCGATCATGGCAATGAGCCGGCAGCAGGTCGTGAAGTTGCCCTTTGCGAGAGCCTGATCATCCGGTTTGGCTGATGGGTGGCCCAGGGGCCCCCTCTGGGCCTTGCGGGGACGGTCGGATCAAGCATGGGTCTGTCCCGGGTCGACTCTGTCCGTTCAGGTTCGGCGCTGGGCCGGGGCTGGCATCGATCCAGCGTCGCGGGGGAGTGCCTAGAGAAGTGCCCAGACAAGCACTCAGCAGGCTCCTGACCTACAGCAGCCGTGGACCTTGGCGCACGTGAAATGCCGACAAAGTCCTCTTTTCATCATGGGTGGTCAGGCGTGGAATGCCCTGCAGGAGGTGACCGATATGAAAATGGAGAGATTCCTCGACGAGCAAATCCCGAACCTGCTCCGATACCTCGATGACGCAACCACGGCTGTGGTCGGCAATCCCGAGGTGGACGCCTTCATTGGCAGGCTGGAGCAGGCCCTCGAAGAGGTGGAGGGGCCACGACCCGGGGTACGGGCCTGGTTGTCCGGAGAGAACACGTTCTTCTGGTGCCTGGATCAACTGGCCATACTTGCCGATCCCCGCAGCGGCTACAGTCGTAGCGATCCCTGGGTCTCCCATCAGCTCGCCGACCTGCGTGAGATGGCTCATCGGCTGCGTGCAAGGCAAAACCTGCCACCTGGACGAGCAGTCCACTTCACGAAACCCTTTGATGAGAATGATCCGGACTGGGATCCGCTGATCGACGGCGAAGGGGGCGGCGAGTTGGACGGTGCTGCGGGCAGCGCGCTGGACAGGGAAGAGGATGCCGCTCCCTGAGCGCGGTGTCGGTCGGCAGTCATGGAGGCGGCGCGCGCCCCGGCGGCGCGGGGGATGGTCTGGACGGATACCTTGGCCCATCGGGCCGGGGAGCTGCTGCGGCTTGGAACAGGGCAGCCTCTGGCGCGCTTTCGAGCGGGCCAGGAGGCAGCCATTCGCGACCTGCTGTCAGGTCCCCGGCGCCTGCTCGTGGTCCAAAGGACCGGCTGGGGCAAGAGTCTGGTCTACTTCATCAGCGCAGCGCTCCTGCGAGAGGCGGGAGGCGGACCGACGCTGCTGGTGTCCCCGCTGCTGGCGCTGATGCGCAACCAAGTGCTGGCGGCGCGTCGCCTTGGGCTGCGGGCGGCAGCGATCCAGGCCGAGAATCGGCGGGCCTGGTCGGTGGTCCAGGGGGCCCTGGCAGCGGATACCCTGGATCTGCTGCTGGTCTCCCCGGAACGACTGGCTGATCCCAGGTTCGCCTCCCAGCTGTTCGGCAGTTCAGGGCCGGGCTGGTCGCTGCTGGTGGTCGACGAGGCCCATTGCATCTCGGACTGGGGTCATGATTTCCGGCCCTCCTATCGGTTGCTGGCGCCCCTCTTGGCCAGCATGTCTGCGTCCAATCGTCTGCTTGCCACCACCGCCACGGTCAATGCCCGTGTGCTCGAGGATCTCGTTGCCCTGCTGGGCCCTGGCCTTCAGGTAAGGCGGGGCCCGGTGAGGCGCGATAATCTGAGCCTGCAGGTGTTGTCTATGCCACGGCGACCTGAACGGATGGCGTGGCTTGCCGAGAACCTGCCAAAGCTGCCGGGCAGCGGCATCATCTACACCTTGACCATCGCAGATGCCGACCGGCTCGCAGCCTGGCTCGAGCGCTGCGGACTGGAAGTGGCGGCTTACACCGGTCGCAGTGGTGCCTGCCGCCCGGAACTCGAGAGCCGGCTGATGGCTAATCGATTGAAGGCGCTGGTGGCGACGTCGGCGCTGGGCATGGGCTTCGACAAGCCGGATCTGGCCTGGGTCATCCACTTTCAGAGGCCACCCTCACTCCTGACCTACTATCAGCAGGTGGGTCGTGCCGGGCGGGCGCTGGAGCAGGGACGAGGCATTCTGCTCTGCGGTGAGGAGGACGATGGGATCTGTCGTCACCTCGTCAGCAGGCAGGGTCTGGATCGGGAGTGGGGAGAAGCCCTGCTGGCGATGCTGTCTTCAGCGAAGGGGCCGGTGTCGCTGCCGGCGCTGGCCGGTCAGCTGCATGTGCCCCCCGAACGAGTGGCGCGGTGGCTGGGCCTGCTGTCCACCGTGGAAGCGCCCCCGGTTCGCCGCATAGGCAGCAACTGGGTCGCCACCGGGGAAGTCCTCAGGGAGACGTTCTGGTCCAGTATGGCTCGCCGTCGGCGGCGGCGTCAGCAGGAGTGGCTCGATATGCAGGCCTATGCCCGGCTGCGGCAGGGCCACATGAGGTTTCTGGTCGGCAAAATAGGGGGCATGGGGCCTCGGGAATGGCTGCCAGGGTGGCTTGTCCGCCAGCGTCGACCGGCCGTGCTGCCGCCCTTGCCGCCCCTGGAAGTGGTCATCGATCCAGCCCGACTGCAAGCCGCCGCAGAATACCTCCAGCCAGGGGCGGGGACGCTTGACCCCATCGCGGCCTGGCCTGCAGGCCTGGCATCCATGTCTGTCGTGACTGTTCCCGGCCACTATCGTGCGCGTCCCGGCCGCGTGCTTCTGAATGCTGAGGACCTGGAAGGCTGGGGTACGCTGCTTGCGGCCATGGCCGGCCGTCAAGCTTGGCCGGAACGGCTCATTGTGGCTTGCCGTGATCTCTATCTTGGCTGGCAGCCAAGGCCTGCACCACGCTGGGTCACCTGCATGCCATCCTTCAGGCGCAGCGACCGCATGCCTGAGTTGGCTTGGCGGATTGCTGAGCTCCTCGATCTGCCCTTTGTCGAGGTGCTCGAGCAGACCCATGAGCGGCCGCCACCGACTCCAGAGGCAGCCGCTTCGGCAGCAAGGCTGGCCAGTCTGAGGAGCAGCCTGCGGCTGATGAAGACACCTCCATCCACCCCGGTGCTGCTGGTGGACGGTCTGGTCTATACGGGGCTCAGCTTGGCATGGGCAGCCCTGCTTCTGCAGGCGGGTGGCAGTGGTCCGGTATGGCCGATGGTACTGGGGCGTCACCCACCTTGGCCATCGGGGCCCCGTGCTCGCCGGCATTGGGATCCCGCGCTTTCTTAGGTGCGCCCGCTGGGGGGATTGTGGAACACTGACAGCGGGGTGCGGCTGTTCGTGAGAGCCGTAAATCGATTCCCAGATTCGATCATTGTGGGCCGGGCAGCGTGTCCTGTTACAAGCAGCCGTAGCCCGAGGATCGAACCATCCGAGCCAGGAGATGACATGCCAAGACTGACCCGACTCGACCGCTCCGTTGCGGGGCGCGTAGCCATCGTCACCGGCGCCGCCAGCGGCATGGGCCGCGCCACAGCTCAATTGCTGGCTGACGAGGGCGCCAAGGTGGCGGCCATGGACCTCAACGAGGAGGCTTTGCAGGCGGTCGTCGAAGAAATCAACGACAACGGCGGCATCGCCCATGCCTGGCGCCTGGACGTCTCGGATGGTGCCGAGATCAACCGCGTCTTTGCCGATGTGGTGGAGCAGTACGGCGGATTGGACATTCTCATCAATAACGCCGGGATCTCCACGTTCACGGCCGTTGATGCCGACAACTACATGGCCATCTGGGATCGGCATATTGCAGTCCTGCTGACGGCCCACGTGCGTGCTGTGCGCGCCGCACTGCCTTGGCTGCGCAAGTCCGATGCGGCCCGCATCGTCAACATCGCCTCTACCGAAGGCCTCGGAGCGACGCCCATGGGCAGTCCCTATACGGCAGCCAAGACGGGCGTCACCGGGCTCACACGCTCGCTGGCTGTGGAGCTCGGCCCCGAAGGTATTACGGTCAACTGCATATGCCCCGGACCCATTCGAACGGGCATGACTGAGGTCATACCCGACGAACACAAGATCATCTTTGCCAAGCGTCGGACGGCCCTGAAGCGCTATGGCGAACCGGAAGAGGTGGCGCAGATCACCGTGTCCCTGTGCATGCCGGCCGCTTCCTACATCACGGGTGCCGTGATCCCGGTGGACGGTGGGTTGATGGCGCGCAATGCCTGACTTGGCGGCCGACTTCGCCGCGATTCGAGCTGCGCAGGTCGAGCCTGCCTGGTTGCTGTCAGCTGCCGCGGATTCGGGGCATGCGCGTTCCTGGAGTCCGCGTTGGGGGGGATCTCGCTTGGTCCACGGTCCTGTGCGTGAGGCAACCCATGGCAGCTGACGTTCGTACTCTGGCGGAGACCGGGCCGCTGGATTATCCCTTTGCCTGCCAGTTCCGGGTGCGCTATTCGGAGATCGACGGCCAGTCAATCGTCTTCAATGCCCACTACCTCACTTATTACGACACCGCGCTCGGAGAGTTCTTTCGCCATGTGGGCATTGTTTACGGACAGGCGCAGGATGCCGATGGCGGAGTGGATTTTCATACCGTACGCAATCTCATCGACTACCACGCCCCGGTGCGCCTCGATGAACTGATTACAGTCCACGTTCGCGTTGGGCGCATGGGGCGTTCGAGCATCAGCTTCGATGTGGCCCTGTTCGCGGAGGGTGAGGACCGGCCACGCAACAGTGGCGAAGTAGTCTGGGTCTGTGCTGGTATCGGCGACCATCGCTCGCGGCCGATTCCTGAGCACCTGCGCACCCGCCTGGAGGCGTCGGAAGGTGGGCCGAGGGTGGTGATCGACCCGGTGTCCAGGTTGCCGCGCTGAGTGTTGCGGTCCAGAGTGTCTCGGACTGCGCTGATCATCACGGCACCCATCTGATAGAGATCGAGCTGCTCGATCCGCTCTGCTTTGCCGGCGGTCAACCTCATGTCCGGTTCCGTTGGCTGCGGGAAGTTGGCAGGCTGGGGGGCGTGCATGCAGTTCAGCGTGAGTCCGGGTCGTCGCCGCCGTCGTCGGCCCACTCAGGGTCGCCTGGAATGGCATGCTGGCCGTCGGCCCAGGCACCGAGATCGATGAGCTGGCAGCGTTCGGAGCAGAACGGCCGGTAACGGCTCTCCTGAATCCAGGGTACGGAGCGCTTGCAGGTAGGGCAGCGCACGATGTGGATGGGCTTGTCAGCCGGGCTCATGTCTCGCTCCGGGCTTGCGCGAGTTCCAGATAGCCTTGGTGCAACGCTTCAACGGCGGCATCGAGTTCGTCCAGGCCGCGATCGTTGACGATGACGTCATCAGCTCTGGCCAGACGCGTATTGCGATCGGCCTGGGCCGCCATGATGGCACGGACCTGTTCGGCGCTGTTGCCGTCGCGGGCAGCGGTACGCTCCACTTGCAGGTCTTCCGGAACATCCACCACGAGTACGCGGTCGACCAATGTCACCTGTCCAGCCTCGAACAGCAGGGGCGATACCAGCACCGCATAGGGCGACACCGCCGCCTGCAGATCGTTTCTGATTTCTTCGCCGATCAGCGGATGCAGCAGTTGCTCCAGCCAGCGGCGTTCGGCGGGATCGGCAAAGACCTTGCTGCGCAGGGCGGCGCGGTCGAGGCTGCCGTCGTTTCCGATGACTGCGTCGCCAAAATGTTCGCGAATGGCATCCAGCGCGGGTCGTCCGGGTTCCACCACGACTCTCGCGGCGAGATCCGCGTCCACCACGACTATGCCGCGGGCGGCGAAACGATCGGATACGGCGGTCTTGCCGCTGCCGATGCCGCCGGTGATACCGATGACCAGCATGTTGGGTGTCCTTTCGGCTCGGGAGGCGCGCAGTGTACCGGTGTGGTCCCGATCAGATCGAGAGGACGGTGAGCGGCGCGCCCGTCAGCAGCATGGCCAGCCAGCCGGCCGCGGCGATGAACGGCCCGAAAGGCATGGGTGTTTCCCGGTCCATTTTGCCGCTGAGCATCATGGCCACGGCGGCGACGATGCCCGTCAAGGAGGCCAGCAGTACGACGCCGGGCAGAGCCGGCCAACCCAGCCAGGCACCCATGGCGCCCATCAGCTTGAAATCGCCGTAGCCCATGCCTTCCTTGCCGGTGAGCCATTTGAATGCCCAGTACAGCGACCAGAGGACGCCGTAGCCGATGGCGGCGCCGATCACCGCCTCGGGCAGGCTGGTGTACATCCCGACGACGTTGACCAGCAGACCGAGCCAAAGCAGCGGCAGGACAATGCTGTCAGGGAGCAGTTGGGTATCGAGGTCGATGAGGGCGAGCGCGATCAGTGCCCAGGTGAAAGCCAGCGCCCAGAAGCCAGCCCAGGTCGGGCCGAAGACCACCAGGACGGCGCAGCTGGCCAGTGCTGTGGCGAGCTCGACCACCGGATAGCGTATGGCTATGGGGCTGGCGCAGTTCGAGCAACGCCCCCGCAGCAGCAGCCATCCCAGGATCGGAATGTTCTCCCAGGCGCGTATCTGATGTCCGCAGTGGGGGCAGCGGGATCGCGGCACGACAAGATTGAAGGGCTGATCGTCGCCAGTGGTCGCCGGTTCGAGTTCCAGCGCTTCACGCGCCCAGGCGGATTCTTCGCGCTGCATCATGACCGGCAGGCGATAGACCACCACATTGAGGAAGCTGCCGACGCAGGCACCGACCCAGATGACCGCACTCCAGTACAGCCAGATCGGCATGCCAGCAATCCAGGCGGGCTCCGCTTCAGTCATGCTTGGAGTATCGGAGCAGGCGGGCTCCCATCGCTGGAATGTAATGCCATCAGCCGACCACGGCGCCGAGCTGGAAGATCGGCAGGTACATGGCGATGATCAGGCCGCCCACCAGGACCCCGAGGACGGACATGATCATGGGTTCCATGAGGCTCGTGAGGCTGTCCACGGCGGCGTCCACTTCTTCTTCGAAGTAGGTGGCGGCCTTGTCGAGCATTTCGTCCAGG
>SLTB01000270.1 GCA_007130155.1 Pseudomonadales bacterium | reverse complement strand
CCCGCCGGCGTCGCCGGCCAGCCGCTGGACATCGCCAACGCCGTCCTGTTCCTGGCAAGCGACGACTCCAGCTACATCACCGGCACGGAACTGGTGGTGGACGGCGGCCTGTCGGCGTGATGGACCCCTGGTCAGACTAAGGTATCGAACTCTAACGACTTGATTTAAATTATTTTTGTATCCGATGAGATGCTGCATTGGCCCTTAGAGGGCCGTTTTCGTTCGCCAAAAGCGCAGTTTAAGCTGATCCCTGTGTCGCTGGATTTCCGCCGGCCCGACCGGCTTAGAGGCTCTGTTTTGGCCCAAAAAAGGGCGTTCTAAGGGAGCGAAACGGTTCGGAAAGGGCCCCAAGTGCTCTGAAAAGCAATGGCTTAGCGTGGCCTGACGTGGTCTGACCCCAGGATTCCCTAAGGTGTGTCGTGTCGCGCAGGATTGGGTCTGATGTTTCGGCCTTGGATCATGCGCTGCGGCATGCCGCTACGGGCGGCAGGTCTTGCAAAGTTTGTTCGGCACCTCGGGTGGATGCGGTGGAGGGCAATTGAGTGGCGGCGTCAGATTCGAAATCCGGTATCGCTGCGAGGGTTCGCGCCGGCGCGGTGTACCTTCTGGGTGTCCTTTTGGTGCTGGTGATCCTCGACCACTTCCTGGCCCTCCGGGTGGAGGCTGCGCTGGGGGAGGCTCGCGAACAGATCGCCGTAGGTCGGCCGATGGTGGCAGAAGACGCTGGGCTGCGGGTCCATGTGATCGAGGGGCTGGAAGCGGATCTCTGCAATGCGTTGACCGGCGGCCTCTGGTTGAGTGTCTTGCTGCCGCAGACGCGAAGCGCTGCGAGGTTCGATGATCTCGTGGCGGAGCCGGTGGGTGGCAGGTGCCGTCGGGGAAGCAGCCGGAACGCGGTGAAGCTTGTGCCGTCGTGGTGATCGGGTCAGTCCTCCGGCAGGCATGGGACTGGCCCGGCGCGTGGTCGGGACCCTGGGAAGTGCGCTTGCGCAGCAGGCTTCGGATGCAGATCGACCCCTGGTCAGACTAAGGTATCGACCGCTAAGGACCTGATTTAACGTACTTTGTTGTCCGATGAGATGCTGTATTGGCCCTTAGACGGCCGTTTTCGTGCGCCAAAAGGGCAGTTTAAGCAGATCCCTGTGTTGCTGGATTTTCGCCAGCCCTCCCCGATGCGCTTAGAGGCTCTGTTTTGGCCCGAAAAAGGGGGGGCTAAGAGGGGGGACGGTTCGAATAAGACTGAAATGTATTATTAAAACAATGGCTTATCTTGGATTTCTGTGGTCTGACCCCAGGGTTCCTCAGGCTGGTTTGACGTCCACGCGGGCACCCGCGAACGTATCGTGGTAGCCGAGGTTCTGCGCATCGGAGTAGATCGTCACCATGATCACGATCACGGCCACCAGCGAGAGCAGTCCGCCGACCACCGGAATCAGTCCGAGCAGCATCCAGACATTGCGCTTGGCGGCCACCTCCAGACTCGGGAAGCCCCCGTGCTGCCCGGAGACGCAGAGCCCGAGCAGCTGCTTGCCGAACGTGCCGCCCTTGTTGGTCTCGAACCAGGCGAAGTAGCCGAACCACAGCAGGGCCAGCAGCAGACTGCTGACGGCCGGGCCGAGGCCGATCAGCCCGAACAGAATCGAGACCGGGATGCCGATCAGCAGCGCATCGAGCAGCCGGGCGCCGGTGCGGATGCCGAGACCGGCGGCCGAACCGCTTTCCGATACGTTCGCAAACGCCCCGTCATCCGCCGGTTCGCTCCTGATGTCCTCATCGCTCATGACTGATCCTCTGCCTTCCCGTGACTGACACCTCATTAGGAAGGATCACTGCTGCCTGTACAACCCGACGGTTCCCGTACCCGGGCAGGCTTCCGGCATGGCGGAGGATTCAGCCGACCGCGAGCCGGTCGTCACGACCCGTTCGCGTCGAGGACTTCCCAGGGGTCCCCGGTTCGCGCGACGCCTTGCAACGGAGCGTGGTTGGATGGAGCAGGGCGGGCAGACCAAGGGGTCGCTAAACAACCGGGGCATACCGACTATTTGAACCGGGCCATGGCGTCCTCGAATGCCTTCGACATGCTGCCGATAGCCCTGTCGAAGCCGGACTTGAGATCGTCCCAGGCTTCGTCACCAGCCTGTCGCACTTCCTTTAGCTTCTGCTCGGCCTTGTCGCGCTGCGCACGCATCTCGGCAAGCCGTTTCTGCTGATCGATTCTGGCATCGGCACTGGCTTCCTCGGCCCTGGCCCTGAGTTTCTTGATCTCAGCGTCCCATTGATCCAGCCGGGCCTTGAGCTTGTTGACGTACTCGTCGCGTTCGGACATTGCAGTTCCTCCAATTCGAGTTACGGTACTGAGCCGCCGTTGCCTGAGCAAAACCGGCCCCACGAGGATACAGCAGCTCGGTCGAAGCCCGCCGGGCCTTGGCGCTGGGCCGCTGAGGTCAGACCGCCGCAGCTCAGACCACGCCCACGCTCGGACCCCCGCAGGCCAACAGGCTCAGGCTGCTGTGGCAGAATTCAGGAACCTTTCGTAGTGCCATGGAGGCAGACCCATGCAGCTTGCACGCGTTCTCGTCTTTCTTTCCTCTGCTCTTTTCCTTGTCCTCGGGGCGCCCTTAGCCCGCGCCGAATTCCAGCTGAACAGCCCGGAATTCGAGGACGGCGACATGCTGACCGAACGCCACGTGTTCGCAGGTTTCGGCTGCAGCGGAGACAACCAGTCGCCGGCGCTCGCATGGAGTGATCCGCCGGAGGGCACGGCCAGCTTCGCGTTGCTCGTGCACGACCCGGACGCGCCCATCGCCAGCGGCTGGTGGCATTGGGTCCTGATCGACATTCCGGCCGAAACGCGCGCGCTGCTCGCCAATGCGGGTGATCCAGCAGCGGGCCTCGCGCCAGAGGGCAGCCGTCAGATCATCACCGATTTTGGCGTGCCAGGCTGGGGCGGACCCTGCCCGCCAGAGGGTCGCGAACCGCATCGCTACAACTTCACCCTGGTGGCGCTCGATACCGCGCAGCTGGAGATTCCCGAGAGCGCCAGCACGGCCCTGGTGGCCTTCCTGGTCGAGGGCGCCAAGCTGGGCGAGGCCCGTCTCACCGGCCGCTACCAGCGCTAAGGGCGCGGCGGGCGGCTTGGGTTGTGCTGGAGGCAGGCTGAGAAACGGTCGAAGCGCTGGCTGAAATCTACTATGCAGCGCACCCTCGTCTCAGCGGCAAGGCGACAGATCAACGAAGACGCCTCCTGCATCGCGGCTCACGCACCGTCTTGCAATAACATTCCAGAGAATGTATTTATACATTCCTGGTTATGTATGTTGCGAGAATCGCCATGTCCGTTGCTGACGTAAGTCGCCGCAGATTCATTCGATTGGTAGGAGGCGGCAGCCTGTTCGCTGCCGCCGGGTTCGGGCTCACGGGTTGCGACCGAATGCCCGCAGAAGCGATCAGCGGCTGGAGTGGGCCCGGCGCGGACGCTGCCGATCCGCGCCGCACTGCTCTCGCCTACGCGCTGCTCGCGCCCAACGCGCACAACATCCAGCCGTGGCTCGTGGATCTGCGGGAACGGGACACGGTCGTGCTGCACGTGGACCGGCAGCGACTGCTGCCGGAGACTGACCCCTTCAGCCGTCAGATCCTGATCAGCCATGGGACATTTCTCGGTCTGCTGCGCATCGCGGCGGCGGAGCAGGGTTATCGGATCGACATGGAACTGTTTCCGGAGGGCGAGTTCGCAACCGATGCGATCGACGGCCGGCCGGTGGCCCGCTGCCGATTCGTTGCCGCAGGCGAAGACGACCCGGCAGGCGCGCCGGATCCGCTGTTCGCCGAGATCCTTCGGCGGCGCTCCAACAAGGAGGTCTACCGGCCCGAGCCCGTGGCGACTGCCCATGCAGACCGACTGACCACTTCACTGCACCATCAGGGCCAACAGCCGGGACAGCAATCAGGCTGGCGTTGCGACATCGCGCGAGAACGCGCGCTGGTCGCCCGCCTGCGGGAGCTTACGACTGAGGCGATCCGGATCGAGATGGCCACGCCTCGTACCCACCGCGAAAGCGTCATGCTGACCCGGGTGGGCAGCCGCGAGATCGCCCGGCATCGCGATGGCATCGACCTGCACGGGCCGATGTTCTGGTGGGTGAAGCGCCTTGGGCTGATGACACCGGAGAAAGCCATGACGCCCGGTACGCTGGCTTACCAGGGCGGACTCGACTACGCGTTGGGGTGGTCGCAGTCGACGCCTTCTTTCGGGTGGCTGACGAGTCCAGACAACAGCCGGACGCGGCAGGTCGAAAGCGGCGAAGCCTATGTGCGGCTCAACCTCCTGGCCACGGCGCTGGGCGTGGCCATGCATCCGGTGAGCCAACTCCTGCAGGAGTATCCCGAAATGCGGCCGCTGCAGCAGGCATTCCTGTCTGCAGTGGGCGCCAACGAGCCGGGAGTTGTGCAAATGCTGTTTCGACTTGGGTACGCTGATGCCGTACCGCCATCGCCGAGACGGGACCTCGATGACTTGATGCTCGGAGCTTCCTGAACGGATGACAGCAGATCCAGAGAACGCCGCCGTCGGATTCCGCATCCTCAACTGGATCGGCATCATTGAGCAGCTGATGACTCATCGCGCCAGCCGTCGTCTCGAGTCGCTGGCGCTGTCCGTCCCCCAGTTCGCCCTGCTGAATCACTTCAGCCATCGGCCGGACGAGCGTCGAACCGTGACCGAGCTCGCTCGCGTCATGCAGCAGACCCAGCCGGCGATCACCAAGACGGTCAAGGCGCTGGTCGCGGCGGGCTACCTGAGCGCGCGGACGGACAAGGACGACCGCAGGGTGAAATGGCTCAAGCTGACGGCTCGCGGGCAGAAAGTTCGTGCCCAGGCCATCGACCTGATGGGCCCGGACATCGCGGAAATGTTCGGCGACTGGCGCGCGCAGGAAATGGATGAACTCATGGCCCTGCTCGATCGCCTGAAGCGCTACCTCGATGAGAATCGCCCATGAAGGGCGGGTCACGCGCTCAGACCACCGCAGATCATGGGCTTCGCCTCCGGGACACAGTGGCAGTCGCATAGGTCTTCACCGTAAGGCAGGAGCTGATGATGGATCACGAGACCGCCATGCGCGCTGCGATCGCGGCCGCTGCCGCCAATCCCGCGGCGCCCTTCGGGGCCGTGATCGTCGACCGCGAACGCGGCAAGATCCTCGCCCGTGGCGTGAATCACGCCTCGACGGACCCGTCCGCGCACGGCGAGATCGACGCGCTGCGCGCGCTCTGGGCATCGGGTCCGCCGTCGGATCCGGGTCGTCTGGCGCTTTATACCACCGCGGAACCCTGCCCCATGTGCCAGGGCGCGCTGCTCTGGGCCCGCCTCGGCACACTCGTCTATGGCACGTCGATTCCCACCCTGGTCTCTCTCGGCTGGGACCAGATCGATCAGCGTGCCGAGGAGCTCGTCCAACGCACGCCCTTCTGGACCATGGAAGTCGTCGGCGGCGTCCTGGAGGCGGCATGCGACGCCCTGTTCGAGGCCGCCACTGACCGAGGCTGATGACCGGTCGGTGGTAGTGATCAGCGTCGCCCTGGGCACGAAGGGCGACGGTCAGCGCGACGTATGGGGTAGGTGTCCAGCCGTCCAGGCAGCTGCAGCCTGGCGTCGTTGCGCAGACTGGCACGACCATCCCCAATAGACGACGGAGCGGAACGGTTGCCTGCGGCGCGACTTGGGCCGGATCAGGGGGCCGTGGCGTTCAGCACGGGCGCCCTGCGCGCGCTGCAAAGAGTCGAAGTGTGTCACTTTCCCGGACAATTTCTTAAGCAGACGGGTCGGGCCGCCATCGGCCGGGTCGAGCTCGACGACGTAGCCGCGGCAGGCGCTGGAGCGGATGCGGGCGCTGGTCGCCCGCTAATCGGGGCGAAAGAGCGTAAGGAATGACAAGGCGAACCCTCCGGGCGTTTGATTGCGAAACTGTCGAATAATTGACAAATATTGAACAAGTCGTAATTTAAGCTGTACAATATTCTTACAAACATTGCTCTCTCTGGAATCGTTTGCTCGGCCGGCCACCGCTTTCGTTCCTGGCGTGGCGTATCAGTACGAAGGGGGGGCGTCAGCGCCCTGTCCAGGTTGCTCTTTTGATTCGGGTCGCCCTGAGTGATGGGCGCACGCTCGGCGAGGTCCAGCCGGCGAAAGGCGAGAATGCGGAACATGCGACGCTGGGCCTGATCTGAGCGCGGAATGTGGTGCTACGCGACATCACACTGCTCCGAGCTTCAGCGGCTGGGGAGGGTGAGGGTGCGAGAGTGGAGTAGGCTTCGCTCGGGCACGACCACAGTCCTGCTGCTTTCACTCACGACACCACCCTGGAAATCCGATGGAACTCATCGTCTTCGATCTGGACGGCACCCTGCTCAACGCCGGCTCGCAGATCTCTCCTTACACCCGGGACACGTTGAACATGCTCGCTGCTCGGGGCATCCACTACACCGTGGCCACGGGCCGGACACTGCATGGCGCCCGAACCATCATCGATGGCCAAGGCTTCGTCCTGCCGCAGGCCTACAAGAACGGCGTCCTGATCTGGCGTCCGGACCAGAGCAACTACAGTCACCACCACTTCCTCACCCATGCCGAGATCGAACACGTCGTCGAGGCCGTGCGGGCGTGCGGCGTCTCCCCGTTCCTGTCGACGCTGGAGCCCGGTTTCATCCATCGCGTCTACTATCTGCCCCTGCGTCACGCATTCGAGAAGCGCCTCGCCGATCACTTCAGTGAACTCATGGGCATCGAGGTGCTGCCCGCGTCGCGGCTGCCTGGCGACGCGGAGATCACCAGCATCAGCGCTCTCGCGCCCGCTCCGGACATCGAGGCCGTCGAACGCCTCGTCGAGAACGAACCGGAGCTGGTCGCCTATGCCGGCATGGCTCTGGAAGGCGAGGGTCTCGGCTGGATCGACATTCACCATCGCGCGGGCAGCAAGGGCAATGCCGTGGATCTGCTGCGCGAGGAACTCGGTGCGCAGCGCGTCCTGGTCTTCGGCGACAGCAGCAACGACCTGAGCATGTTCGCGACTGCGGACGAAGCCTACGCGCCGAGTAACGCACGGGCAGAGGTGCGAGCCGCGGCGACGCGGGTTATCGGGCACCACGACGAGGACGGCATCGCGCACTTCCTGCGCGAGCGCTTCGAGCTGAGATGACGGCTGCTGCGCTGGCGACGGCCGATGTTCAGCGCTTCATGTCGCCGGGCCATTGCGTCACGACTTGGAAACCCGAAGTGCTGATGCGAATGCCATCGCGCATGCACATGTATGAACCGTTCACGGCATGCACGTGGAATGAGCTCGCGGTCGACCATCGGACCACGAATCCACTCGAACTGCCTGTCCAAGGATAGATCCATGCCTCTCTTCAAGCGCGATCCGAGAAAGAAGTTACAGAAGTCCTACCATCAGAAACTGGAAGCCGCCATGCACGCCATGCGCAACGGGGACATCCGGAAGAACGCCGAACTGACCGCAGAGGCGGAAGAGATCAAGGCGGAGCTGGACAAGCTGGCCTGAGCCAAGCGCCGTGGCCAAGGCCTGGTTTCAGAAACTCCACGCCCGGGTCGGCCGAGCCGGGAACGACAAGCAGATCCGTCAGGGTCAGACCACAGTGCCGCAGGTGCCTGAAGTGACGATAGGGGGGCGTGCGGTCGGATTGGCATGGTTCGCCCAGCGCCCCGACTACTTCTGTGAATGGAGGTCTGCCTTAAGGTGATGAATACCTCAACGTGTTGGCGGCTGAGCAAACCGTAGAAATCTGGTGTGGGTGTTTCGGCGAGGCAGACGCCTGCCCCGCACGGCGAGGGTTGACCACGTCTCCGACGCAGAACGGTGGGGCGTCGTGGACTTCGAGCCAATCGATCTGCGCGCTGTGGCTGCCAAGCCGTAGCTGCACGGCTACGACTCTTTGCGTACGCTCCTGCAAACCGTAGAGACGGTCCATTCCAGCCGGAGATCAGCTCATCCCTTCATCGGTAAGCGCTCGGTCCCGTATCCAAGCGCACCGCCTCCCGAGCCGTATGGCTTGCGGAAGCGATGATCTCGAATCCTGAACAGCTGGCCGGGCATGTCGGTGAAGCCGTATCGCCGACACCCGCATTGCGGAACGGGAAACGCTGCGGCAGTCTGTAGTCCACACCCATGAAGTCGACGAAAACTGCACGCCATGTCACTGCAAGCATGACACCACCGGACGCGCTTCGAAGCGTCTCCAGTCGCGTAAACCGGCCCGCAGTGACCGCTGCCGGATCGTCTCTACCGCATTAAAGTCCAAAGAACGAGCGATCACCTCGAGATGAACAGGCCTTCCATTGCACCGCTTGACCCAGCGCGCGTTTCGACTATCGAGGCATTCGGTGGAAGCATTGAGCCCCTCGACCCGATCGGCGCCGAGGTAAGCGGCATCGACCTGTCATCCAGCGAGCCTCCGCCCGCCGTGGTGAAAGCGCTTGAAAACGAAATGGCCCAGCGTGGATTCGTCGTCTTCAAGAACGAACGGCAGCTGGAGCCCGAGGACTTTCTCCGCGCCAGCTGTTGGTGGGGCGGGAGGGCGTTACACAGCACCCACGGCGTTCACCCGGCGACGCCTGGTGGCAATCCCCACATCTTCCGATTGTCGAACGATCGTCGTCACGGCATTCCTGGCGTGGGGCCTCAATGGCACAACGACGGTAGCTTCAATACCGCCACCTTTTCCCATGCGGGCTACCACATCATTCGCCCTGCTGAAAATGGTGGAGGAACCTACTATGCCCATCAGGGAGCTGCCCATGACGCGCTTCCGGAAGCGCGCCGAGAATTCTGGAGCCGTCTCTCCTCAGTCAATTCCAATACCGGAGTCGTTCATCCTGCCGTGCATGAGCACCCCTTATCTGGCCGAAAAAGCATCTGGTTACACCTGGGCATGACCGGTGCCGTCATCGAAAAGCTGCCGGACCAGGATGGCTTTCGCCTGCTGAATGCGGATGAATTGAAACGCCTTTGCCATGAATACAATGACATCCTGAATGCAGGGCTCGAGAACGGGTATGCCATCGCCTACGAATATCAGCAGCGCGACTGTATTTTTATCGACAATTTAGCCGTGGCGCATCGAGCGGCTCCTGCAGCCCACGTCCCTGCAGAACAACAGGGCCTACGCATCATGCACCGCAGCACCGTTCGCGGCGTCCGCGATTTTGCGCCTCGCCATGGCTTGCCGCGCTACCTCGCCATTGATGGTCCGAGCCCACTCGGAGCAGGCGTCTGGCAGGCTGGAGGAATCGGCTTTCGCTGGGATGATGGCATCCCCATGCAGAACTGATACGAAGGGCAACAGGGGACGGCCGTAACGCCGCATTCGTTACTGCGCGGCGCTTGTCGCCCTGATGCAGCACCCGTTGGGGGCGGTGCTGCCTACGCCCACCGGCACGGGTGCATCAGCCCTCTGCCTCGACAGTATGGGCTCAGTCGCCCAGCTGAGACCTGCCCCTTCGTTTAGTTTGACAAGCCGTTTGCAACACGATGACCGGTCGTTTTATTAAAACGCATTGCTTCTTGTCTGCCGTCTGCTGCCGACGGGTGAGTGCAGCTGGGTGAAGCCAGCGTAGCTGACCCACCTCATCTCGGAGCGAATTCAGGCCCGAAGTGGCGTCCACACTCGCCGCAGAGGATCCTGTCCATTGCTGAATGCAAGCAGAGGGGAGTCAACCTGGGCATGGCGGATAGCAAAAATAATGTTGCTTTGCCATGTCGACTCCAACTATGCATGGTGGCGCAGTAGTGGTTAGTGATGCGGTCCTGCGACCATGAGTCGCCGAATCTCACGAAGCAATGGAGAAACGGCCTACGCGTTTGCGAGCCGATCAGGTCGTACTCGATCAGCGGCCGGTCGTCCGTGTTTACCGGCAAGCCCGAAGTAGTCCGCGCCGAGCAGCGCCATGCTTTGCTCGCTGCCCAGGATCGGCAGCAGAAGGAAGCCGGCGGCCAGGGCGCCGAAGATGGAGGCGCCTGTGTTTCAGGCGACCAAGCGCCCGATGGTCTCGCCTGCCCCGAGCGGGCTCTGCTGCGCCGTGCGCAACGGCCAGGGCAGCAACGTGCCCAGGACCATTACCGGCAGGAACATGGTCAGGGCCGCGGTGGTGACGACGGCCAGCAGGTAACCGCCCCAGCAGCGGCAGGACTAACCCGCATGTCTCACCGATTCACGGCTGCGGACACGGATATACCGGCAAATCCTGCCGGTCCGCCGCTGCGGTTGCGCTCCGTCCGGGTGCTGTTGCGCGCCTTCCCTGGCGCGCACCCTGCGGGCGCACTGCGTGCGACCCGATTCGCTCCCGGCGAATCGGTCGACGTACTGTCGAGTACGCCTACGCGCCCGAACTGTCGCGCGCCTTGTCTTTACCGGCATCTCCGCGCCCTCGCTTCGCGTATCGGTGAGATATGCGGGCTAAGCCGGCGGCAAAGGCGCCGCAGGGCGCCCCGGCCGTATTGACGAAATAGACCAGGGAGCCGGCCTCCCCGATGCGCTCTGGATCCCTGACCAGGTACTGCCCGCGTGGCCGTGATGAGGATCTTGGCCAGCGTTTCCAGAATCGGGTGATCGACGCCGAAGGCATGCAGGGTGGGGTAGAGGGCATGGTAGGCGTCGAGCAGGACGAAGTGGCTGAGCGCTGCGATGGCGATACCGATTTCGAGCCAGCCACAACCCGCCAGGGGGTGACGCCAGGATGCTGTGCGTCTCCCGAACCAGGCGCCGCCGCCGGCGATACCGGCAAAGAAAACGGCCAGGGTCACCGCTTCGGCTTGTGCCGTACTGCCGAACAGCGGGCTGAGCTCCCGGATCCATGGCACCTGATAGACCGGGGCAGCTGCGCCGGACGCAAAGAACAGGAGCAGGATGATCAACCGCGGTGGCATGGCACAAGCTGCACCGGTGAGACAGCTCAGTGGTCCAACGAAGAGCGATCGCAGCGCCTCTTCAAGAGACGCTTGCGATGCTCATGAGGGAGTTCCACCTGTGACGGTGGTTCCCTCAACCTGACATGGCCTCGACCCACGCCTCGATCAGGTCCAGATAGTCCTGGGCCGTGCCATCGAGCGCGACGTTGGTCGGCAGCGCATGCACTTGCCATCCCAGCTGCTCCTGGATGAAATCCGGCCCGCGGGAAGACTCGAAGCTGGCATGGGCGATGCTGCCTTCGGGGCGACTCTGCAGCCGGCTCACCAAGTCACGCAGATGCCGCGCTGTCGGCGGGACGCCGGGAATCGGCTCGATGTAGCCGAGCACCTCGACATCGAGCAGCCGGGCCAGATAATCGACGTCCTTGTGGTAAAGGATGACCCCGTTCGACCCGCGGGCACGCTCCTGCCAGCGCGGAACGCGCTTCGCCACCTGTTCGCTGAAGGCCTGTGCCCGGGCGCGGAATTCCTCGGCATGGGCCGGATGGAGGTCCGCCAGCCGTTCAGCGAGGGCCTCGCCGACGCGGGCAAGGCGCGGCGGATCGAAATAGACGTGTGGGTTGCCGGTGGGATGCACATCACCAAGCCGGCGATCGGCCGGTTGGCCTTCGTCGATCAGACTGACCTGGGCGGCCGCCTCGAAGTAGCCGGGCCGACCGGGATGGATGCGCGGATTGGCTGCGCCCTGGGTGGCAGCCGGCAGCCAGCCCACTTCCAGCTCCGCCCCGACAGCGACCACGAGATCGGCCCGCCGCAAGGCGGCCATCATGCTCGGCCGTGCCTCGAGGTAATGGGCATCACGATCCGGCGGCGCCATGACCCGCACCTGGACGGCATCACCGCCGATGGTGCGGGCCAGCATGCCCATGTTGCTGGTGGTGGCCGCTATGTTGATTTCGGCTTCTGCAACGGCCGCGGTGAGCAGTAACGCGACCCAGATCAGAATCTTGACCATCTGCGTTGACCTCTTTTGGAACAGGATTCAGCGTGGAGCGCCCGCCGGGGGAAGCGGTTGTGGGAGCCCGCAGTGCGGGCGATGAATCTGTGCAGCGCCTGCCGTCGCTGATCGCCCCCACTGCGGGCTCCCACAAGACCGATCGCATGTTGTCCGCGACAGCGCAACGGACGTTCGTGGCTCAATCCCATGCTGACGAATGAAGGCCGGCGTCCAATGATAGTTGGACGCCGGCCCCTAAGCACGATCAGAAGCTGTGAGCGCCGTGTACGCCGAGGCTCATGTTGTACTGCAGCAGGAACGACCAGACACTGCCGTGTTCGTCGGTGTCGAAGTCGCTGTAGTTGAGCTGTGCACGCAGCATGGAGAACTCCGTCGGCCTGAACGTCAGCACGCCGGAATGACGCCAGGACGTGCCGGCACGCTCGAAGGCGTTGTCGGCACGATCGGGCTCCAGGGTGCGATTACGCAGGCCCAGCCCTTCGGTGCGCAAACCGGCCTGCCAGCGGGGAGCAATGCCGTACAGTCCCTGCACGTAGAAGCTGTCCTGCTTGGCCGTGCCTGAGAAGACGTCGGCCACACCACCGGCCGCCGTCGGCGTCAGGGTCCCGAAGTTCGAGAATGAGCGGCTGACGTAGTCGGCATCGATCTCGCGGTAGAAGTACTCGCCCTGAAGGACGACGTTACCGGCACCGAAACTGCGGCCCGCATCGTACTTGTAGACGGCATCCACACCGGCAAACCAGGCATCGCCATCCCAGGTTTCGACGCGGCCACTGCTGTGGGTGACCACGTTCTGCCAGGCCCTCGAGAAGCCGCCGGAGGCACCGAGCTGGATCGCATGATCGTGGCCGAGGTCAGGCGCGATCGTGACGAAGCCCGTGAACAGACGCGGGCCGGACTTGTTGCGCAGCCCGAGGTCGTCGCGCCAGCGAATACGGTTCGGTCCACTGGCTACCGGTACCGGCTGTCCAGTGACCGGATCGATGGCGAAATCGGGCAGCAGGGTCACCAGCGTGAATTCCTCGTCGCCTTCATACTGGGCGACGCCAGAGGTTTCACCCTGCAGCACTTCGATACCGAAGCGGGTATAGGTCTCCGTGGGCGCGACCCAGGAGACCTGCACACCGGTTTCCTGCAGACCGTGATCGCCGAAGAGGAATTCATTGACCAGCGTACGGTCGGCGAAATCCCAGTCGTGCAGGTGCTGCTTGTTGATATAGCCGATGTCGGACAGGAAGCGCCCGAACTTCACCTGCCAACCTGCAGGCAGGCTGTTGGTGACCAGGTAGGCCTCCTCGATCTCGACGTTCGAGACACCCTCGACACCCAGCATGACCAGAGCGTCGAAGTAGTTGTCGATGCTGGCCGTGAACGTGATCTCAGTCTCACGCAGATTGAAGCCGCGCTCGATCCCGCCATGGCCGTCGTGGCCGCCATGTCCATGCCCATGATCGTGGCCTTCGAAGCCCTCGGGAGATTCGATCTCTCGCCGACTTTGCGCGGCATAGACGCCATCCATGATGACGGAAACCGCCGGATTGAAGGCTGTTCCCGATGTCACGGCACCGTCACCCAGTGCGCGCGCACGCGTCCGGTAACTCTCGCGGTCCAGGGGGGCCCGCTGTGGTCCCTGGGACACCTCCACGGGCGCTGCCGGGCGCCGTTCTCCGACCACCCTTTCTGTCACCGTCTCCTGGGTCCGCGCCTGGGCTTGCCGCGCGTCGCGCAATTCCTGCTGCAGCGCCTCGAGCTGACGCTGACGCTCTTGGTCACGCTGTTCTAGCCTTTCCAGCTGTTCCATAAGCTGCGTCAGGCTTGGTTCGTTTGCTGCTTGAGCCCCCGCTGTAAGCAGGGCGAGTGCCAGCAGCGCAGCACCTGGTTTCGTCATGATCATTGACCTCTGAATGTGATTCCCCTGTCGAATGCTCTCCTGACCCGTGTGCACGGTGGGTATGCCGTATTCAGCATCCGCGGGCAGGGGGGGCCGGGAATGGCGTCACCCTGAAGCAGGCATGGCCACCATCCAGCCCACGGTGTCGACCCATCTTGGCGTCTGCCAGTTCGTTAGCTGCATGGCTTGCTTCATGGTGTCGAGTCCAGCGGACCTGACCTGCCGCGCTGCGGCCCAGGAGATAAATAATGATATAACATATCACTTACTCCGACCAGTCTAACCTTCACGACTGCATTGGACGGCTAACCTGGAGTAAGCTGCGCGCCCCGGGCGCTGCGGCGGATTATCGCGGGCAGATCTGCACAGATGGGGGCGGCATGCTGGAGTTCAAACAGGTCGTGGCGGGCTATACCCATCCCGTCATCGGCCCCGTATCGTTCCGTATCGAGGCTGGCGAGGTGGTCGGTCTCTCCGGCCGCAATGGGATCGGCAAGAGCACCTTGTTCCGGGTCTTGTCCGGCGAAGCCCAGCTGTTTGGCGGTGGCATCCATCGGCAGCCGGGCCTGCGTCTGGCGCACCATCGACAGGAGCCGGTTCGCCCGGAGGAAAACCCGCTCACCGGGTCGGACCTGCTCGCAGTGAACAGGGCTCCGGCGCCGCCCCGTGAGCATCGTCTGGCGCCCCTGCTCGGTTGGCGCATCGACCAGCTCAGCGGCGGTCAGCTGCAGCTGCTGGAGCTGTGGTGCGTCCTCAACGGGCCTGCCGAACTCATTCTCCTCGACGAACCGACTCACCACCTT
>SLTB01000246.1 GCA_007130155.1 Pseudomonadales bacterium | reverse complement strand
CCGCATATCTCACCGATTCACGGCTGCGGACACGGATATACCGGCAAATCCTGCCGGTCCGCCGCTGCGGTTGCGCTCCGTCCGGGTGCTGTGGCGCGCCTTCCCTGGCGCGCACCCTGCGTGCGACCCGATTCGCTCCCGGCGAATCGGTCGACGTACTGTCGAGTACGCCTGCGCGCCCGAACTGTCGCGCGCCTTGTTTTTGGCGGCATCTCCGCGCCCTCGCTCCGCGTATCGGTGAGATATGCGGGTTAGAACGTCGTTTTCTGCCACGAAATTGAGCTTCTAAGGCTCCCAAACCACACTTGTAAGGTGCCTGCTACCAGAAAAATCAAGGGTTTACCTTGGTCTGACCCCACAGGGCCCCTATAGGGCCCACCACATAATGAGTGGTGGACTGCCTGCTCCGGTCGAGAGCAGCAGGGCCAGTCCCAGAGCCATGCCCATCATCACAGCATTGCGTTTCCTGATGCCTGTACCTGTCGTCATTGGACTGAGATTCCTTTGTTTTTGTGGGTGCCCCTTGGGGTGGATAGGCGGGCCCATGGCTCTGCGCGGTACCAAGATCAGACTCGCGTTGCTTGCGAACGCCGACCCTGGATCCAACCCAGGCCGAGCAGGCCGAGCAGGCCGAGCAGGCCGATCAGTAGCAGCGTCAGCGGCGGCGGCTCGGGGATGGCTCGGGCGTCACGCTCATTCGGCCATGTCGGGTCGGCCTGAGGCTTTCCTTCTTCCTCCGGCAGTTCCATGCCAGGCCCAAAGCCACCCAAGGTAGGTTCTCCTAACGTGGGCCCTCCTAACGTGGGTCCTCCCAAGAGCGGAGGGCGCAGCGACTGCAGTTGCGCCTCAGGCGGTTGCTCGTCTGCGGAAAGCGTCGGAACCGTGCCCGGACTGCCTGATGGCACCGGCCGCCCAGTTAGGGCCGCAGGGGGTGTCCAGCTTCGCAGCCAAGTGTCGACCTGATTGAGCGTCGAGGCGGAACGCTCGGCATCCGGGTCGTCCAGTGCAAAGGCCAAGAGACTTCCAGCCAGCGCGGGCGCCGTGCCATTGGAATTCACGCCCCACTCGGCTTCCGATTCAGGTGAAGTCGGTTCGACAACCGGTGCAGCGTTGCCGGCAACTACGCCAGGGCGCGGGTCTGAGGCAGGTCCTCTCTGCTCTTCTCGCGAGCTTATGTAAGCGCCCACTCCGCCGAGCCCACTATCTTGCTGGAAACCCAGGCTTCCTTGTCCTTGTCCTTGTGCTTGTCCTTGTCCTAGTCCTAGTCCTAGTCCTTCGGCCAGCGGACGTGCCAGAACCTCGCTCGGCGCGATCAGCTCGACCACCGGCTCCAGGTCCGGTGGCAGGACGCCGGATTGGGGGGATGGCCCGCCGCTTCCGCAGTAGGAAAGCAGGATTAGCAGCAGCGTGATCGCGGTGGCGGCTGACAGCCGCTTTTGCAGTACGGTGTTTGACGTCATGTCGGATACCCATTCGTCTGAGGGCTAGTCAGACGTTTAAGGCAGCTTCTGTGCCGTCGACGAAAAAGTAATTAAAACAATAGGTTAATACATTTGCGTGAGGCGTTTGACGAGGAGGGTCACCTCGCAATGGCCCCAGCGCGGCAGTTATCGCCGCAGCAGTGTCGATGAAGTGTCGACCCCATCACAATCCTGCGCACCGATCCGGCGCATTGCGGAACGCGACCTATACTCCAGTCGGTCCAGGAAGGGACCGTATGTCGAGACAAAGGTAAACCCGTCGAGAGGCGGGGACGCAAAGCCACCGGTCCTTACGAGCAGGGTGCTCGAGGACAGCGGAGCTGCCGCTGACATGGCATGAAGCCAATGCAGCCCCATTGGCCAGCCGGCAATGGGTGTGACGCGATCTAAGGCGCCCGGCGCCATCACGGTCGCGTGTCTGAGTCTCCGACCCGTGCACGGACGCGATGTCCGGCCTACGGGGCAGCGCCCCAAAGGCCTAGCCCAGGAGACTTGCAGATGCTCCCCATCCCCCGTTGCAGCCCATCTGCGCATGTCGGAACCCGTGGTTCTGGCACTGCTGCAGGCTTCGTCCTTGCGTTGCTGCTCTCTTTGAACCCTGCCTTAGCGCAAGCGCCTGATGCCCGGGGCGGCGATCGGGCCGAGCGCTGGGTCGCCGGCCAAGTGCTGGTGAAGCCCAAGCCCGGCCTCTCAGAAGCGCGCCTCGAGCGGATCCTGGCAAGACACGATGGCCGCACCGTCGGCCGCATTCCCCAGATCGACGTGCGCATCATCCGGGTTCCGGAGCACGCAGAGGAGCGGGTGGCCGCTGCGCTGGCGCGCAATCCGAATATCAAGTTCGCCGAGCGGGACTATCTGGAGGAGCCTGCCTACGTCGAGCCCAACGACCCACGCTTCGACAATGCCTGGCACCTGACCAAGATCGGCAGCCCCGAGGCTTGGTCCGTCTCCCAGGGCGACGGTGTCATCGTGGCCATCCTCGATACAGGCATTCACGCCAGCCATCCTGAATTCAAGGATAAGCTGGTCAAGGGATGGAATTCGGCCAGTCAGAATGACGATACGAGTGACATCAACGGCCACGGCACCCGCGTCGCCGGAACGGTCGGCGCAGCCACCGACAATGCAGCTGGCGTCGCGGCGGTCGGCTGGAACGCCCGCATCATGCCCATCCGCGTGACTGATCGCAGTGATGGCGTCGCCGCCTCGAGCGCCATGGCTCGAGCCGTGACCTGGGCCGCGGACAACGGTGCCCATATTGCCAACATGAGTTATGAGTCCTGGCGCCACTCCACGGTGGCTAGTGCCGCGAAGTACATGCGGGACAAGGGCGGGCTGGTGTTTGGGGCCGCCGGCAATTCGGGCACGGACGCTGGCCACACGCCGACTCCGCATGTCATCGTCGTTTCGGCCACGGGCAGCAGCGACAGCCGGACGAGCTGGTCGAACTATGGGGACTATGTTGATCTGGCGGCGCCTGGCGCCAGTATTCAGACGACCAGCGGCAGCAGCAGCTACAGTTCCGTAAGCGGGACCTCTTTTGCCAGCCCAATCGGCGCTGCCGTTGCCGCCCTGGTCTGGGCTGCCAACCCGGCGCTCGCTCCGGCGCAGGTCGAGGATATCTTGTTCCGGACGGCAGTCGATCTCGGCGATCCGGGTTGGGATCGCCGCTATGGCTGGGGGCGGGTGGACGCCGCGGCTGCAGTCGCGGCTGCCTGGACGGCGGATGAGGATGTCAAAGCACCAGAAGCCCGATTCGTGACGCCGGGGGATGGGGCCACGGTCAGCGGTCTGGCGCAGGTCACTGTAGAAGCCAAGGACAATGTCGGCGTGACGCAGGTGGTGGTTTTCGCCAACGGGCGCGAACTCGGCGTTGAATCGGTCGCGCCTTACGAGTTCGTCTGGGATACCACCCTCGAGGCAGAGGGTTCGGCGGACCTGCGAGTCGAGGCACGCGATGCCGCCGGAAATGTGGGCTTTGCCAGCATTCGTGTGGCCGTCGAGCAGCCAGTCGAGCCGGAACCCGAGCTCAACGAAGAGACCAAGCAGCCCGCTCCGGAGGAAGAGATCCCGACGCCCGAGGACACCGAGCCTCCCGTCGTCTTGTTCTTGTCGCCGGCTGACGACGAGACGGTGAGCGGCAACGTGCGAATCGAAGCCAGCGCCCGTGACAACGTTGGCGTAGTGCGCATGACTCTGCTCATCGACGGCCAGCAATGGTGTTCCAGCGATTCCGACAGCATCCGCTGCAGTTGGCACACACGCCGGGTTCCTGACGGCCAGTACGTGATCACCGCCTATGCCGAGGATGCGGCCGGCAATCTCGGTGTGGAGAGCATCACCGTGCAGGTGGGCAGTTCCAGCGATGAGGAGGGCGGGGGGGGGCCGCCGCCGGGGCGGGGTCGCAATCGATGATATTCGACGTTGCCAAAAAAAAGGACCCCGCCTATCGGCGGGGTCCTTTGGTACTTCTACTGATTCCGTGTAAGGG
>SLTB01000055.1 GCA_007130155.1 Pseudomonadales bacterium | reverse complement strand
TGGCCGGATCCGGCAGCGCCGAGGGATTGTCCACGTGCAGCAGCGTGCCGTCATTGCAAAGGACTTCGTAGACCACGGACGGCGCAGAGGTGATCAGGTCGAGACCGTATTCCCGCTCGAGCCGCTCCTGAATGATCTCCATGTGCAGCATGCCGAGGAAGCCGCAGCGGAAACCGAAACCCAAGGCATCGGAGACTTCCGGCTCATAGACGAGGGAGGCGTCGTTGAGCGTCAGCTTGCCGAGTGCGTCCCGGAAATCCTCGAAATCATCCGCATTGACCGGGAACAGACCCGCAAAAACCTGCGGTTTCACCTTCTCGAAACCGGGCAGTGCCGGTGCCTCTGAGCGTTCATGGACCAGCGTGTCCCCCACCGGGGCACCGCGTACATCCTTGATACCGGCAATGATGTAGCCGACCTCGCCGGCCTGCAGGACACCCGTGGCTGTCTGCTTGGGGGTGAAGCGGCCGACGCTGTCCACCTGATGCAGTTTCTTCAGGGTCCGGGCCATGATCCGGTCGCCCTTACGCAGGCTGCCGTTGACGACCCGTACCAGCGACACGACGCCCTGATAGTTGTCGAACCAGGAATCGATGATCAGTGCCTGCAGCGGTCCTTCGGGATCGCCTTGTGGTGCTGGGATACGCTGCACAAGACTCTCGAGCAGCGCGTCGATACCAAAGCCTGTCTTCGCACTCACTTCCACCGCATCGGTGGCATCGACACCGATGATTTCCTCGATCTCGCGCCGCACCTTGGGCGGATCAGCATGGGGAAGGTCCATCTTGTTGAGCACCGGAATCACCAGGAGTCCCTGATCGATGGCGGTGTAGCAATTAGCCACGGACTGAGCCTCGACGCCCTGCCCTGCGTCCACCACCAGCAAGGCCCCTTCGCAGGCCGACAGGGAGCGCGACACCTCGTAGGAGAAATCCACATGTCCAGGCGTATCGATGAAGTTGAGCTGGTAGCGCTGGCCATCCTGGGCATCATAGTAGAGCGTTACGCTCTGAGCCTTGATGGTGATGCCACGCTCCCGCTCGAGGTCCATGGAATCGAGGACCTGCTCGGCCATCTCGCGATCAGCGAGGCCACCGCAGCGCTGAATAAAGCGATCCGCCAGCGTCGATTTTCCATGATCGATATGGGCAATGATCGAGAAATTGCGAATGTTGCAAAGGTCGGTCAAGGGGTTCGGTCCTGGCAGTGGCCCACATGGAGGCGAGGCATTCTATAGCAGACCGAAGCAGAACGCCTTGCCTGACTGCCCACCAGGCCACTGGCGTTGCAACGGCTCCAACTCCAGTACAACGCCGACAACAACAGGGCCTGCTCTGGCAATTCCTGCCTCAATCCGCGCCGGGTACGCGAAGCGCCAGGAAAGTGGGGTTGCCGCCACGCACCACAAGCACCGGAACCGAGCGCCCCGCCGGCAACTCCTCAGCAATGCGCTGGAACTCGGACACGGAGGTGACTTCCTCGTTGTTCAGACGAGTAATGATATCGCCGCGGCGGATGCCAGCCCGGGCGGCCACACCGTCATCCACCGCCGCCACCTGCACACCACCGCTGACGCCAAGACGCTGGACCGCGGTATCGGGAAGATCCTCCACCGTGAGGCCGAGCGGATTCTGCGCGCTGCGGCCCGGTGCCTGGGCCGCCACCTGGGCCCCCGACTCCGCCAATTCCCCAACCTTGACCGTGAGGGACATCCGCTCACCATCACGCACGATCACCATGGGTTGCTCAGACCCGGCGCGTGTGCGGCCGACAATGTGCGGCAGATCACTGGAGAGGTCGATGCTGCGGCCGGCGAACTCGACGATGATGTCCCCGGCCTGGGCACCCGCTGCAGCCGCGGGTGAATCCTCCACGACACGGGCAACCAGAGCGCCGGCCGGCTTGTCAAGGCCAAAAGATTCCGCCAGATCGCGGTTCACATCCTGGATCAGCACCCCGAGCCAGCCCCGGGATACGGTGCCAGTTTCCTTGAGCTGATCGATGACATCCATGGCGATGTCTATGGGAATCGCGAAGGATAGCCCCATGAAGCCGCCAGAGCGCGTGAAGATCTGGGAATTGATGCCCACTACACGGCCCTCCAGATCGAACAGCGGACCGCCACTGTTGCCCGGATTGATGGCGACATCAGTCTGGATGAAGGGAACGTAGTTCTCCCGGTTACGATCCGGCAGGCTGCGCTCCTTGGCGCTGACGATACCGGCGGTCACGGAATAGTCGAAGCCGAAAGGCGAGCCAATGGCCAGCACCCACTCACCGACCTTAAGCGAGGCAGACTCACCGATGGTCACGGTGGGCAGGTCGGTGGCTTCGACCTGCAGCAGCGCCAGATCGGAGCGCGGATCCGTCCCCACCACGGTCGCCAAGTACTCGCGGCGATCGATCAGGCGCACGAAGATCTCGTCGGCACCGTCCACCACATGATTGTTGGTGATGATGAAGCCATCCGAGGAAATAATGAAACCGGACCCGAGAGAACGCCGCTCCCGCTGACTCGGAGCACCGCCCTCCGGGACGCCACGAAAGAAGTGCCGGAAAAATTCCGGCAGATTTTCCGGATCCATCCCTCGCGGCAAACCACCCTGGCGGGAATCCGCCCGCTGCACCGTCGAAATGTTGACGATGGCCGGGGACGCCTGCTCCACTAATTCGGTGAAATCGGGCAGGCCCCGAGCCTGGGAGTGGGGCGCTAAAGCCGTCATCAGCAGGCCCAACAGCAACAGGCCAATAGGCAGGCCCATGAGGCCTGAGGAAGCGCGAACAGATGCAAACATGATCACTCCAGTTGTGGTTCCGGCTGGATCGGGCCTATGAATCCCAGTTCGGGCAGACAGAGCGGGACGGGCTCGTAGCAGCTGGCGACTCAGACCACCGAAAGCGCCCTTGGTTCAGCTTCGGACGGGATGATACCCGGCCCGCTGGGGCAAGGCCGCCTGCAACGCAGCATGGTTTCAGCCTGACCGAACCGCAATCGACGGGCCAGCAACCAACCTGCCGCCAAGCCAAGACAAGCGGCCAGAAGCGCCGCTCCATCGTGCCCGGGCGCCAGCACCGCGCCAGCCACGAGACCGGCAAGCGGCAGGCCATAAACCACCGCGGCAGCACGGACGATGGCGCCTTCCGGGACGCCTACCAGCAATGCCTCGCCGACGCTGACATCCGCGGGTAGCGATGCCCGGGGCAGCGTGAAGGTCCGGCGCCGACCGCGCCCAAGGCTATCGAGCAGGCCATGGCCACAACCTGCCCGGGCCGCACAACTCCCGCAGGTGGAAAAGTCCCGCGCAGCGAGCTCGACGCGGTGAGGATGCACCGCCATCACTGTCGTCAGCTCTTCGTTCAGGCGCTCACCCTTCATGACCCGACCTTCTTCGTCGGCCGACCTTGTCGCAGCGTGGCAGCGAAGGACTCAATCGCCAGACGCCGAACGTGGGCGGATATGCTCCGCCACGCGCTCGGCCGTTTCAATGGGTACCTCACCAACCACCGTCACCAGCCAAGGCTCTGGCGTCTCAGCCATGACTCTGCGCATCACCGCAACCGTAGCGCCATGACGTGCCACGTGCACCGGCGACAAATCCGCTGGAGCGCGCTCGAGAAACACCGAGAAGGTTGCCATGCCGTCACTGTAGACCAGATTCGCGACAGAATCAGTGCGCGAAGGGACCCGCCGGATGTCCGCCGAGGCCATCGCGAAACCAGCTGGCACCCAGCCAGCCTCCCATTCCACACCATCACCACCCGTCATGGGACTGCTCGACGCGGACGCGAAGGCACCGACAGCTTGCCGCGGGTCGCGTCCGACCCAGTCAGGCGAGACCCGGTCCCGCTTCACCAATTCATGCTTGACCAGATGATCGCCCACCGATGCTTCGAGCATGACCGTATCAATAGGGGAACCAATCTCGATACGCACGAACTGGAAGATTTCCAGCGCTGTATCGGCAGTGTCTAGCAACTCCGAGCGCAGCAGCAAGGCGGTCTCGTGGTCGAGCCAGAGACGATAGCCGTAGCGGTCCGCGGACTCGGGATCGATGCGCAGCTTTACGGCAGTGCGCCCGGCAATGCGATCCTCGCCGACCAGCGTAGCCTGGTAACCTTCAGGGAGCCCATCGAGCACGCGACCGTAACTTTGGGCAAAAGGACCGGCCGGGACACTCTGCTCGAGATCGATCAGGCGATCGCCTGGATGCAGCACGCAGGTAACCGTATCACCGTGGCGGACCACCTCACGAGGCGTGCCATTGAGATGTACGAGTCGTTCATGCCTCACCCCATCCACCACGGCATGGGCAATGCTGAGACTGGCGAGTTCGCCGCCGTGATAATAGCTGAATTCGCCCTGGTAGCTGAGTTCGGCAAGAGCGGTGTGCATGCGATCCAACCAGGCCCCTGGGTCATCCGCTCGCGCGAGCCCACTCAGAGCCGCCAACAGCAACAGGGTGCTGGACACCATAACGCCGGAGCGACAGGCGAGCGGTCTCACCGCAAGCATGCTCACTGAGCGCCGTCGAAGGCAGCCATCCTGGCAAAAGGCATCATGCCAGAACGGCTGTGCAAGGCATTGTGTTCAGCGTGGCGGATCATATAAGCCTCGACACGCTGACGCATGTCGACCTCAGCCGCGGCTGCCGTCGCCCCTGCGGCAGCCGACTGGGCGCGGACTGCATCACGCCCAAATCGGCCCTGCTCGGAAGCCTGCAGCAGCCCGCGCTGATCCGCCGTCCTTAATGCCGGCAGGATGGAGGTAGCGGGCCCCTTCTCGGGCGCCGTCATCGGAGCCCCGGACGCCACCTGCGTGGGCTCCCCTTCGTTGACTGACTGCCATTGCCAACCCACCACCGCCACCGCCGTAATGGAAGCGGCCACAGCAAAACTCCCAAGAGCGCGCCGCCCACGACCCCGCGCCGCCTCAGGCGCAAGCGGAGCCCTGTCAATGCCGATGACACCGTCGGCATGGCCAACATCCGAATCGACGTCGGCCGCCTCGAGGTCAAGCGCCAGCGGACGCATTCCCACCGAGGCCGGACTGCCCTTGAGAACAGCGCTGACGAGTTGGTAGCGGGACCAGGTAGTGGCCAGATCGGCCTCACCACTGTCCATGGCACGCAAGATACGACCGAGTTCGAGATCGTCGGCTTCATCATCCATCAGAGCGGAGAGAGACTCTCGCAAGCGCTCACTCATAGTCTTTCACCTCGTTGGCCCTTCGGACGTTCGCCTGCGTCCGCGCTTAGCTGATATGACTCTCATGGAAAGCGATTGTTCCCCGTTCAGTCGGTGTTCATCAGCCTTCCAGCTTTCAACCCTCGAGCAGCGGCCGGATCTCGGCGTCGATGGCCTCCCGTGCGCGGAAGATGCGCGAACGCACCGTGCCCACTGGGCAATCCATCACGGCGGCGATATCCTCATAGGACATGCCGTCGAACTCACGCAGGGTGACCGCCGTTCGGAGGTCCTCTGGCAGCGCTTCAATGGCCGCAAAGACCACCCGGCTGAGCTCGTCGCCTGCCAGCCGATTCTCCGGCGTTTCGATTTCCTGCAGCGCTTCGCCGCCGGCATAGTACTCCGCCTCCGAGGCTTCCACGTCCGAAGCCGGAGGCCGCCGACTGCGGGCCACCAGAAAGTTCTTAGCAGTATTGATCGCGATGCGATACAGCCAAGTGTAGAACTGACTGTCTGCTCGAAAGTTCGGCAGCGCCCTGTAGGCCTTGATGAAGGCGTCCTGGGTCACGTCCTGGACGTCGTCCGGATCCCGCAGATAGCGGGAGACGAGCACCTGGATGCGATGCTGGTACTTTCCCATGAGCAGGTCGAACGCGTGCTTGTCGCCGCGCTGAACCCGCTCGACCAGGCGGGCGTCCGTGGCTTTCGGTGCACTCATGCGACTCGCGCCAATTTCCGTTCCGCGCTCGCGTGCCGGCTCGGCCACAAACCACTCCCGTCCTGTCTGGGTACACCCATGTTGACCGCTAACGCCACGCTTTGGTTCCCTGGCGCGTCATCGCCCATGGCGGCGCGCTTCGATATGGTTTATTGAGTCGGCCATTGAGCGGCGATCAAGAGGCAGGCGGCACCCGGACTTCCTGGCCACGCCAAGCCGGCCAACGACCACCGCAGACCATTATGCGCTCTAACGGGTGATTCTGCCGGTCGCCAGAGGACTATACTAGCCCGCATATCTCACCGATGCGCAAAGCGAGGGCGTGGAGATGTCTGAAAAGACAAGGCGCGCGACCGTGCGGGCGCGCAGGCGTACTTGAGCGTACGTCGACCGATTCGCCTGGAGCGAATCGGGTCGCACGCAGGGTGCGCACCATCCATGGTGCGCAACAGCGCAACCCCACCGGCGGCCCGGCGCGGTTTGTCGGTAAATTCGCGGCCGAAGCGGTGCATCGTTGACATGTTCGGGCTGGAAGGCCATCAACTTCGGCGCTTCCCGCCTGCTTCCAGCGACTGAAGTCCTGCAAGTCCGTTCGAACCACGAAGGCCAGCGATCCCAAAGGGTTCGCCAGGCGGAGCCCATGCATGACAGCACACCACGCATTCGACGTGATCATTATCGGCAGCGGCGCCGCCGGCCTCACCGCGGCGCTCGGTCTCTCCGACCATGGCCGCGTAGCCATCTTGTCCAAGGATCTACTGCCCGTCAGTTCTACGAGCTGGGCTCAGGGCGGTATTGCCGCCGTGCTCTCCGATGAAGACCGACTCGAAGCCCATGTGGACGACACCCTGGTTGCAGGCGCCGGACTCTGTCACGCCCAGGCCGTAAGCTACGTGGTAGAGCGCGGACCCGATGCGATTCGCTGGCTGGTGGAGCAGGGCGTGTCCTTCGACACCGAAGCTGGCCCCGACGGCAACCCTCGCTTTCATCTCGCCCAGGAAGGTGGCCACAGTCATCGTCGGATTCTGCACGCAGCAGACGCCACTGGCAGCGCGGTCAGCGGCAGCCTGCTCGAGCGCGTCAGGGCCAAGTCGAGCATAGTGCTCTTCGAGCACTATGTGGCCGTGGACCTTCTGGTACAGGAGAAACTGGGGCTGCCGGGAACGGGCTGCACCGGCGTCTACGCCCTGAATCGCATCACCGGCAGCGTGGAGGTGTTCGAAGCCCCCTTCGTGGTGCTGGCCACCGGCGGCGCGAGCAAGGTCTACCTCTACACCTCCAACCCGGACGGCTCCACCGGCGACGGCATCGCCATGGCCTGGCGTGCCGGCTGCCGCGTCGCCAACATGGAATTCAATCAGTTCCACCCCACCTGCCTGTTTCACCCCCAGGCCAAGAGCTTCCTGCTGTCTGAGGCCCTGCGCGGGGAAGGTGGTCTGCTGCGACTGCCCAACGGCGAGCGCTTCATGGAACGCTTCCACCCCCGTGCAGAGCTCGCACCCCGGGATGTGGTCGCGCGCGCCATCGACTTCGAAATGAAGCGACTCGGTGCCGATTGCCTTTTTCTCGACGTCACCCATATCGATCATGGCAAGCTCGAATCCCACTTCCCCAATATCCTGAGACGCTGCGCTGAACTCGGCATCGATATCTGCCGGCAACCGATCCCCGTTGTGCCAGCAGCTCACTACACCTGCGGCGGCATCGTCACCGATCGCCATGGACGCACTGACGTTCCAGGACTGTATGCAATTGGCGAGTGCTCGTTCACCGGCCTGCACGGTGCCAACCGCATGGCCAGCAACTCCCTGCTCGAGTGCGTGGTTTTCGCGCGCGCCGCCAGCGCTGACATCCTCACGAAGCTACCGGCGACGTCTGCCATACCGCAGGCGCCGGCCTGGGACGAGAGCCAGGTCACCGACTCCGACGAAGACGTGGTGATCTCACACAACTGGGACGAACTGCGCCACTTCATGTGGGACTATGTCGGCATCGTCCGCACCAACAAGCGCCTTGCGCGGGCCCGGCATCGCATCAATCTTCTGCGTCGAGAGATCCACGAGTACTACTCCAACTACAAGGTGTCTAACGATCTGATCGAGCTGCGCAACCTGGCCCTGGTGGCGGACCTGATCATTCAATCCGCCCAGAGCAGGCGTGAGAGCCGGGGTTTACACTATACGCTGGACTATCCGGAGCAGATTTCGACACCAAGGGACACCGTCCTGACCCCCTCGCCAAGACGCCTGGACATCAACGGTAACGGGAGCTGGCAATTCGAGCCCCCCTGACTGCTCCGTCATCAGGTTCGTCGCCTGCTGCGGGCCAGCGCCCATGGCGGGCGATCCGCGCCAGACGACGATAAGTGGTTGAGTCCACCGCATCACGCCACACATTCAGGCGCAGTCTGAGGCCGTCGCTTTCGCGCCGACATGCCAGGGTCACGGCCAGGGCCGAAATACGGGCTTCGCCGATGGGCACCACCGAATGCCATTGGCCATCGCCCAGGTCCAGCAACAGGGCGCGCGGCCTGAGCTCCAAACCTCGCACGCGGTCCCAGTTCATGGCGGCGAACAGCCACACCAGCACTACGGCAGGGAGAACGAACAGAGGCTGGATGGAGCCCGCCAACCATGCGGCGTGCATCAGCAGCAGGATGACGCCAGGAAGGCCAAAGCGAATCGCCCGGCGGGCCCAACGGGAAGGCTCGAGACGGACAGTGCCCCGAAGCACCAAGACGTCAGCTCACCGGCCGGCCATGGGCACGGATGAACGCAATCATGGCCGTCAAATCACCATCCAGAGGCGAGCCGCGGCCCGTGAACCAGACCAGCAATTCCGGATCCTCATTGTCCAGCAGTCGCAGGTAAATGGCCTTCTTCTCAGGGTCCAGGGAGGGATAGACATCCTCCACAAAGGGCAGCAGCAGGAGATCGAGCTCCCGCAGGCCACGGCGGCTGCGCCACCACATGCGCCGCGCATCGAGCGCGCGGTCGTCATGAGAATCTCCATTAGTCATGACCTGTCTATCACACCCTGTCTATAATGCCCGCCGAAACGCCCATGCCGTTCCTGCGAGAAGAGGCGCACTATGATAGCAGCAGGCGCCTGACTCCGCAGATCGGAGCGGCACCCTCTCACAAACGAGGAACCCGGGCAGCACGGACAGAGCACATGTCGTAGAACACTGTGATCCGCAAGCCCCCATCCGGATGCAGAGCGCGACCAGCCAGTAGCGCGTAACCTAGCCTGGCAACGCCTGCGCCGCCCGAGGGATCCCGAGGAGTACTCCATGCACCCCGATTGGCAACAGTTCCTGGAACATCAAGGCGCTCATTTCGAGGATGTCGACGGCGCCCCCGGCGTCGCCGCTTTCGACGGGCCGACCCCTTGCATGCAGCCGGAGCTTGCTGACCTCTCGCCACTCGGCCTGTTGCGCATCGAGGGACCGGAAGCAGGCAAGTTCTTTCAAGGCTATGCCACCTGCGACCTGCGCGACGCAGCACCCGATCGCGCCTTGCCCGGCGCGCTCTGCAGCCGTGAGGGCCGCACCATTGCCACCTTCAGGATGTGGGGAGCGCCGGACGCGTTGACCCTGCGTCTGCACCGGGATCTGATCGTGCCCGTCCGCGATCTGCTGGCCCGCTTCATCGTTTTCGCCAAAGCCGAACTCATCGAAGCCGGTGACGACATGGTGGGCATCGGTCTCGTTGGCGACGGAGCGGAGGAACACATCACTGACCTCTTCGGCGCGGCACCGGCGCCTGGCGAAGTCATCACCGCGGGTCCTGCCGAAGCACCCTGGACCGCCATCCGCAATCGCGGCGAGCGGGCCCGTTTCGAAATCTGGCTGCCAGTCGCCGCGGCACCTGACGTCTGGCAAACGCTGGCCGGGAAGTCACGGCCAGTGCCCTGGTCGCGCTGGGCCGCCCACCGGATTCGCGCCGGCTACATTGAGCTTTCACCACGCACCGCGGGCGAGTACGTTCCCCAGGCCCTGAACCTGCAGGCCAACGGCCTCATCAGTTTCAAGAAAGGCTGCTACCTCGGCCAGGAAGTGGTGGCCCGGACGCAGCACCTCGGCAAACTCAAGAAACGCATGTACCGCTTCTCCATTGCCGGTCTGGAGCGCAACGCGCCGGCCCTCGGCAGCCCAGTGACGCTGGACGATGTGGACGGTGAGAAAGTCGGTGAAGTGGTGGCAGCAGCCTGCGATGAAGGCCGCTGCGAACTGCTGGCAGTCATCCGCAATGATGCTGCAGAGCAAACCCTTGCGGTCGGCAAGCACGCTCTGACGCTGGAAGAGCTGCCCTACGACGTGCCATCGCTGGCCCTGCGGGCCTGACACCACTGTGCTGCGCCACCTCGACGATCAGCGGCCCCAGGCCCTGTAACTGCGGGCGTCGTCCTCGTCTGCTGGCATCACAGGCGATCGCCCGCAATACGGGCTCCGAAATCCGCGGCTCAACCTCGTGGGAGCGATCAGCGCCGAAAGGCGCTGCAACGATCCATCGCGCGCGGTGCGCGCTCCCACAGCGCAGCGAACAAGCCCTACCTGCTGTAGAACTTCTGGATGCTCGAGAAATCCAGCCCGCCGGCGTCGTGCTGACCTTCGGCACCGTTGTTCTTGTGCAGCACGTAAAGCGAACGAGCCAGCGCACCCATGGGCGTCGACTGGCCCGCCGCAGCGGCCCCATCCATGGCCAGCGTCAGATCCTTGATCATGAGATCCACCTGGAAGCCGCCCGTGTATCCGCGCGAGGCCGGCGCGCCTTCCATCACGCCCGGGTAAGGGTTGTAGACATTCAGGGCCCAGTTACCACCGGAGGACTGCTTCATGATGTCAGAAAGCACTGCCGGATCGAGTCCGTTGGCGACACCAAGCGCAATGGCTTCGGCGGTGCCCGACATCAATATCGCCAGCAGCATGTTGTTGCACATCTTGGCCACCTGCCCGGCACCTGAAGCGCCGGCGTGGAAGATGTTTTTGCCCATGACATCGAGGATGGGGCGCGCCTCATCCACCACGGCAGCATCGCCGCCAACCATGAAAGTCAATGTCCCGGCTTCAGCTCCGCCCACGCCACCGGACACCGGCGCATCGAGCATTTTTCGGCCGCGCTCGGCTGCAGCCGCAGCCACCTTGCGGGCGGTCTCGGCAGCAATCGTCGAACAATCAATGATCACGGTATCCGCTGCGATCTTATCGAGCAGGCAGACGTTGTCCTCCTGGCCCAGATAGACGCCTTCAACATGACGTCCGGCTGGCAGCATGGATACGACAAAGTCGACTTCCACCGTGGCTTCGCGCGCTGAGGCGGCGGTCTTAGCCCCAGCTTCACGGAGCTTCGCCAAAGCCGCCTCCACCAGATCGAAGGCCACAACGTCGTGACCACCCTTCACCAGATTGAGCGCCATCGGGCCGCCCATATTGCCGAGACCGATGAATCCGATCCGTGCCATGCCTTTCTCCTCCCGTATGCACCGCGCCGGCTGGCGCGATCAGATCAATCGCGCAGGTCCGCCAGTGGATTGGTCTCCCAGGGCGCTTCAAAGTGTTCGAGCACCCGTTCCCGGGGTACTTCGTCCAGGGATGCCACGCTCCACTTGGGCGTCTGGTCCTTGTCGATCAGCAACGCCCGAACACCCTCCGCGAAGTCCGGTTGGCGGGCACAGTGGGTACCGATGACCATCTCCATGCGGAACATGTCACCCAGCGCCATGCCGCGGGCACGGGCCAGCTGCTCGACGACGATACCGGCGGTGATCGGGCAGCCCTTCTCCAGGGTGGCGAGACCCTTGTCCACCCAAGCGTCACACCCCGCCAGAGAGCGCACGCCGGCAATCACAGCCTCGTAATCGCCATGCCTGCCGTCCAGCGCAGCATCGATGGCACTGCGATTAGGGGCCACCCGGGAGTCCGGGCGGCTCGGCCGGGAAACAGCATCCAACTGCGCCAGCAAGGCATCGAGCGCCGCTGCCGAGCCATCGCCCGCCCAGGACTGGCTCAGCAGGGCCTGCTCCAGCTCGGCCTGCCTATCGGAGGCGATGAGAAAGCGGCCAAGGCCCACCTCGAGTGCATCGGCACCGTTGATCTGGGCACCGGTGAGGCCGAGAAACAAACCCATGGAGCCAGGCATCCGGGTCAGCAGCGAGGTGCCGCCGGCATCTGGAAACAAGCCGATGGTGATTTCCGGCATGGCCACACGGCTGGTCTCAGTGACCACGGGATGGCTCGAGGCCGACAGCAGACCGAGCCCGCCACCCATGACAACGCCATTGCCAAAGCAGACGACAGGCTTGGGATAACGATGCAGCAGATGGTCGAGCCGATATTCCTCCTCGAAGAAGGTCACAGCATGGTCGTCCACCTGCTTGCCAGCGGCGTGGTTCTTCGTCACCGAGCGATACAAGGCCTGGATATCACCGCCGGCGCAGAAAGCCCGCTCACCGGTCCCGCGCAGATAGACGCCCACGACCCGATCATCATCGGCCCAGGCCCGCAGTTGTGGGTCCATGATGCGGATCATGTCCAGCGTCAGGGAATTCAGGGTCTTCGGCACATTCAGTGTAATGACGCCGAGCACATGGCCGTCGACGGTGTTCCACTCAGCCAGAATCGCAGGCGCGTCAGCATCGTTCAGCAGTTTTTCCTCCATGGTCATGCGTTCTTCCATTCCGCTTGCCGCTTTTCGAGGAAGGCGTTGACCCCCTCCTTCTGATCCGCGGTGTCGAACAGGTCGACGAAGGCCTCGCGCTCGTGGGAGTAGGCCGTCGCCATGGGGCGCTGCCGGGCCTGCTGGATCAGGGTCTTGCAGGCGGTGACCGACACCGGGCTCTGCTTCGCCACCTTGGCCGCCAGGGCCTTGGCGGTGGTCAGCGCTTCGCCCTTGGCCACCACCTGCTCCACCAAGCCAATGCGCTCGGCCGTGGCCGCGTCCACGCGCTCACCGCAGAGGATGATGCGCTTGGCCCAGCCTTCCCCGACGATCCAGGGCAGATTCTGGGTGCCACCGCCGCAGGGCAGCAGACCGACCGTGCCTTCAGGCAGCGCCATCTGCGCATGCTCCTCGGCGATGCGAATGTCGCAGGCCATGGCGAACTCCAAACCACCGCCCATGGCATAGCCGTTGATCGCTGCGATGGTCACGCCCCGATAGTTGGCCAGGGCCTCGAAGGCCTCGCCGAAGCAGCGCGCCATGATCCGGGCACGGGACTTGTCGCCATCAGCAAAGACCTTGAGGTCAGCGCCGGCGGAGAAGAACTTCTCACCCGCTCCGGTCACCACCACGGCGTAGATGTCAGGGTCGCTGTTGAGTTGCGCCACCAGATCCTTCAGACCACTGAGACTTTCCTCGTCCCAGACGTTGGCTGCCGGATTGTCGACGGTGACGACGGCGGTGTTGCCATCGATAGCCACTTTCAGTTTTTCAGTGCTGCTCTGGATCATCGAATCACCTCGGTTGCCCCTTCCATCAGCACGCGCCTTGCAATGATGACGCGCATGATCTCGTTGGTCCCTTCCAGGATCTGGTGTACCCGCACGTCGCGCAGATGGCGCTCCAGGGGGTACTCGCGGATGTAGCCGTAACCGCCGTGCAACTGCACGGCCTCGTTGCACACTGTGAACGCCACGTCGGTGGCGAAGCGCTTGGCCATGGCGCAGTACAAGGTGGCCTCGGGATGACCCGCATCGAGACGGGATGCCGCCATACGCACCATCTGACGCGCTGCCACCAGTTCGGTGGCCATGTCGGCGAGCTTGAACTGCACCGACTGGAACTGGCTGATGGGGCCGCCGAACTGCTGCCGTTCCTGAACGTATCGGGCACTGGTATCCAGCGCAGCCTGCGCGGTGCCGACCGCGGTGGTAGCGATGTTGATGCGGCCACCGTCGAGGCCCTTCATGGCGATCTTAAAGCCTTCTCCCTCGGCCCCGAGGCGGTAGCCGGAAGGAATCCGGGCGTCCTCGAAGGTGATCGCACGTGTGGGCTGACTGTTCCAGCCCATTTTCTCTTCCTTACGGCCAAAGGAGACTCCAGGCGTATCGGCCGGCACCACGAAGCTCGAAATACCTTTGGCACCTGGGCGTGGTCCATCGCCATCAGCCACCCGGGCCATGACCACCAGCACATCGGTGTCGCCGGCCCCGGAGATGAACATCTTCTGCCCATTGAGCACGTACTCGTCACCGTCGATACGCGCCGTGGTCCGCAGCGAGGCGGCGTCCGAGCCAGCCCCGGGCTCCGTAAGGCAGTAGGACGCCAAAGTCTCGCCGCTGATGAGACTGGGACAGAACTGCTCGCGAATGGCTTCGGTACCAAAACTGGCGATCATCCACAGTGCCATGTTGTGAATGGTCATGTAGGCCGCTGTGGAGGTACAGCCGCCAGCGAGCTCCTCGAAGATCAGGCTGGAATCGAGTCGGGACAACCCCATACCCCCCACATCTTCGGGCGTATAGAGGGCCATGAAGCCAAGCTCCCCCGCCTCCCTGAGCACATCCTTGGGGAAGATCGCCTTGGCGTCCCACTCCGCCGCCTTCGGCGCCATGGCCTTGGCAGCGAACTGCCGCGCCGTCTCGATGTAGGCGACCTGGTCGTCGTTAAGTTCGAAATCCATCCTGCTAGTCCCCAATCATGATGCCCGGCAGCACGCCCCAGGGTTCTGTCATTCGTTGCCACGCGCCCAGCACAGGATCGTTGCCACACAGCAACGCGCTGCCAAGCCCGACAGGCTCAAAGGAAAAACCGGCGCAGGGGCCTATTTTGACACAGGCCATGGGCGCGCCCCAAGCATCCGGATCCAATCCGAACTGAGGACCCGCGAATCCGACAGGGTGCTGGACCCATCACAGGGCAGCTATAGTCGCCTTCATTGTGGTCACTTCTCAAAATGGAGGCGTATCCCCTCGCGGCTGGCCACTGGACCTTCTCCCACGGCCCGGCATAATGCGCCGCCTCACTGTCTTGATGCGAAGCACCCTACTCATGAATCCATCCCTGTCCGCGCTGTGTGGCGAGCTAGAAAGGGTCTGGCACGACACAATCCCGCTGACGCGCGCACTGGAGATCAAGGTCCGAAGCTTCGACGGCAAATCACTCGAAGTCGCCGCCGGACTGGCACCCAATATCAATCTGCACGGCACCGCTTTCGCCGGCAGCCTGTATGCCATCAGTGCGCTCTGCGGCTGGTCCATGGTTCATCTGCAGCTCGCCATGCGCGAACTGCACGGCTCCATCGTGCTGGCCGAAGGCCATATCCGCTACCTGAAACCAGTGGCGGAAGACATCGTCGCAGTCTGTCGCTTCGGCGAGCAGGCAGCTGTCTTCGATCAACTGCAGGAAACCGGTAAGGCACGCTTCCCGCTGACTACCCAGATCCAAGCCAAGGGCGAAGATGCCGCCATGTTCGAAGGCGAGTTCGGGGTCAAACTGAAGCCCTGAACAGGCTTCAACTGCCCTCGACGCGCGCTGCCAGATCCACCTTCGGGGTGGTATCCTTCGCCACCCGGAGATCATCCAGCGCTGTCCAGCACCCGTGCAGGACGCGCCAGAGCACCTGAAAAGAGCGAGGTTCTGCCATGTCCGCACAAACTCAGAGTCAACCGCCAGAGTCGGCCGAAGGCCATGCCGCGGCTGAAATCGCGGAGATCATCACCCGTGCCCGCAAGGCCCAGGAACAGATCGCCGATGCGACCCAAGAGCGGGTCAACGAGCTGATCCGGGCCATGGTGTGGTCCTGCGCCCAGCCAGGAGTCGCCGAGGAGATCGCCCAGCACGCTCTCGATGAAACCCGCCTCGGCGACTACAATGGAAAATTCGCCAAGATGTCTGTCAAAGTCCGCGCGGCGCTGATGGACATCTTGAACGACAAGTCCGTCGGCATCATCGAGGAAGACGCCGAGCGGCACATCGTCAAGATCGCCAAGCCAGTGGGCGTGATCGGAGCCCTGGCACCCTCAACGAACCCCGAAGCCACACCGATCATCAAGGGCATCAACGCGGTGAAGGGACGCAACGCCATCATCGTTGCGCCACACCCGCGTGCCTACAAAACCAACAAAATGATCATCGAACGCATGCAGGACGCCCTCGAGAAGATGGGTGCCCCGCGCGACCTCATTCAGGATGTGGGTCCGGTGAGCATCGAGAAGACCAACGAACTGCTCAAGCAGTGCGACCTCATTCTCGCCACGGGTGGCGCAGGCATGGTGGGCGCAGCCTACTCCAGCGGTACGCCGGCCCTCGGCGTCGGCGTCGGCAATGCCGTCATCACCGTCGATGACTCGGCCAATCTCGCCGAGGCGGCCGAAAAGATCCGCATCTCCAAGATTCTCGATCTGGCGGCATCCTGCTCGTCCGACAACTCGGTGATCGCGCTCGAGGCCATCGCCGATGATCTGATCAAGGCCCTCGAAGCCGAGGGTGGCTGGGTGGCGCCAAGGGATGCCTACGGCAAGATCGCGTCCGTGCTGTGGAAGAATGGTTACCTCAACCCCGATGCCGTCGTAAAGAAGCCCCAGGAACTCTGCGCCATGGCCGGCGTCGACATCCCCGACGACCGCCTGTTCATCATCATGCCCGAGACGGGCACTGGCCCGGATCACCCCTACTCCGGCGAAAAGCTCTCTGCGATCATGGCCTTTTACAAGGTCAAGGACATGGACGAGGCGGTGGCTCTGACCAACCGCATCCAGGAGTACCAGGGCATGGGCCACTCCTGTGGGATCTACTCCTACAACGACGACAACATCATGAAGCTGGCCAATGGCACCAAGACCGCCCGGGTCATGGTCAACCAGCCCCAGGCGGCCTCCAACAGTGGCAACCTGTGGAACGGCATGCGCCAGACTTTCTCCTTGGGCTGCGGCACCTGGGGCGGCAATTCCACCTGCGAGAACATCAACTGGCGACACCTGATCAACGTCACCTGGGTGTCGAAGCCACTGCCAGTTCCTAAGGCGCTGCCCACGGATCAGCAGTTGTTCGGCAACGTGATCGATCGCCTGAAGTAAGCGCCAAGCCTGCCCCAAGATGGCCTGCCGCTGAGCCCGCTCGGTCGCAGGCCATTTCATGTCAGGGGTGTCGAACCGTCCAACCAGGGACCCATGGAGCGGCCAACAGCATGACCGAGAAACGCGACTACCAGCCCAAGCCTGCCACCTTCGAGGAATGGGAGGTGCTGGTCGCCAAGCAGTCCAAGGGGCTCAGCCCTGAGGATCTGACCTGGCAGACACCGGAAGGCATCGACGTGAAGCCGCTCTATACCGAGGCCGACACCGCCGATCTGCCATTCATGGATTCCCTGCCCGGTTTCGAACCCTTCATCCGCGGCCCCCAGGCCACCATGTACGTGGGCCGTCGCTGGACCATACGCCAGTACGCCGGTTTCTCCACCGCCGAAGCATCCAACGCCTTCTACCGCAAAGCGCTGGCTGCGGGCGGCCAAGGCATATCGGTAGCTTTCGATCTCGCCACCCATCGCGGCTACGACTCGGATCATCCCCGGGTGACCGGCGACGTCGGCAAGGCCGGCGTGGCGGTGGACTCGGTGGAGGACATGAAGATCCTCTTCGACGGCATTCCGCTGGATGAAGTCTCGGTATCCATGACCATGAATGGTGCGGTACTGCCCGTGCTCGCCGCCTACATCGTCGCCGCAGAGGAACAAGGGGTGGGGCCCGAGAAGCTTTCCGGGACCATCCAGAACGACATCCTGAAAGAGTTCATGGTCCGCAATACCTACATCTACCCGCCCCTGCCATCCATGCGCATCATCGGCGACATCATCAGTTACGCCACCGCCCACATGCCGCGCTTCAACACGATTTCGATCTCCGGCTACCACATGCAGGAAGCCGGCGCGGATTCGGCACTGGAACTGGCCTACACCCTGGCCGACGGCCTCGAGTATGTGCGCACAGCCCTGGGGGCGGGCCTCGAGATCGATCAGTTCGCGCCGCGACTGTCGTTCTTCTGGGGCATCGGCATGAACTTCTACATGGAGATCGCCAAGCTGCGCGCCGCCCGCCTTTTGTGGTCGCGGATCATCGACGGTTTCGAGCCGAAGGATCCCCGCTCGAAGATGCTGCGCTGTCACAGCCAGACCTCGGGCTGGTCGCTCACCGAGCAGGACCCCTACAACAACGTCGTGCGGACCACCGTCGAGGCCATGGCAGCCGTATTCGGCGGCACGCAGTCCCTGCATACCAATGCGCTGGATGAGGCCATCGCGCTGCCCACCGAATTTTCCGCCCGCATTGCCCGCAACACCCAACTCATCCTGCAGGAAGAGACCGGCATCCCCCAGGTGGTGGATCCCTGGGGCGGCTCCTACATGATGGAGAAGCTCACCCGCGACATCGCCGAGAAGGCCTGGACGCTGATCGAGGAAGTGGAAGCCCAGGGCGGCATGGCCAAGGCCATCGAGACCGGGCTGCCCAAACTGCGCATCGAGGAGGCCGCAGCCCGCAAGCAGGCGCGCATCGATCGCGGCGAGGACGTCATCGTCGGCGTCAACAAATATCAGCTTGGCGACGGCCAGGACGAAGCCGTGGAGATTCTCGACATCGACAACGAGGCCGTCCGGGAATCCCAGGTCCGCCGCCTGGAGAAGATTCGTGCCACGCGCGACGAGCCCGCAGTGACCGCGGCTCTGAACGCCCTCGAGGAGGCTTCACGGAGCGGTGAAGGCAATCTGCTGGAACTGGCTGTAGCAGCCACCCGGGTGCGCGCCACGGGCGGCGAGATCTCAGCCGCCCTGGAAAAGGAATACGGGCGCTTCAAGGCGCAGTCGCAGACGGTCTCGGGCGTCTACGGCAGCGCCTGGCAGGACGATCCGGACTGGCAGGGACTCAAGCAGGACATCGCCGGCTTCGTCGAGCGCCAGGGTCGGCGGCCACGGATGCTGGTCTCGAAGATGGGCCAGGACGGCCACGACCGCGGCGCCAAGGTGATCGCCACGGCCTTTGCCGATCTCGGTTTCGACATCGACCTCTCGCCGATGTTCTCCACCCCGGAAGAAGTAGCCCGTCAGGCCGTGGAAAATGATGTCCATGTAGTCGGCGTGTCCTCCCAGGCTGCCGGGCACAAGACCCTGGTCCCTCAGCTTATCGCCGCCCTGAAGCAGGAGGGTGCCAGCGACATTCTGGTGGTGGTGGGTGGGGTGATTCCGCGCAAAGACTATGATTTCCTGATTCAGGCGGGTGCGGCGGCCATCTTCGGGCCTGGAACGCGCATTCCAGTGGCGGCCAGGGACGTTCTCAAAGCCATCGAGCACACCCAGGCAGCCTGAGCTTGACGCAGCCACCTTCCATCGACGACATACTCGGCGGCCAGCGCCGCGCGCTGGCCAAGGCCATCACGCTGGTGGAGAGCACCCGCGAAGCCGATCGTGAGGCCGCCCAGACCCTGTTGCAGGAAGCGCTGCCCCATACCGGACGCAGTATTCGCATCGGCATCAGCGGCAGCCCCGGCGTGGGCAAGTCGACCTTCATCGAGGCCTTTGGCCGCCATCTGATCGAGCAGGGCCACAAGGTCGCCGTGCTGGCCGTGGACCCAAGCTCACCCGTGAGCGGGGGCTCGATCCTGGGCGACAAGACCCGCATGGAAGAGCTGTCCCGGGAAGCCAATGCCTTCATCCGACCCTCACCCTCGGCCGGCGCCCTCGGCGGCGTCGCACAGAAAACACGCGAGACTAAACTGCTGTGCGAGGCAGCCGGCTACGACGTCATCCTGGTGGAGACCGTCGGCGTCGGGCAGAGCGAGTACCAGGTGGCGGGCATGGTGGACTTCTTCCTGGTGCTGATGCTGCCCAACGCCGGCGATGAACTGCAGGGCATCAAGAAGGGCATCCTCGAACTCGCCGATGCGGTGGTGATCAACAAGGCTGACGGTGAGCTGACGGCCCAGGCCGAGCGCACTCGGGGCCACTACCAGAGTGCCCTGGACCTGCTCGGTCGCCGCAGCGGCTGGACACCCAGAGTGCTCACCTGCTCAGCCATCGAGCACACCCGCATCAACGCCATCTGGCAGCTCATCTGCGAGTTTCGCACCCAGGCCGACGCCAGCGGCGCCTTCGCCGATCGCCGGGCCCGCCAGAACCTGGAATGGATGCAGCACCTGATACTGGCCCTGGTGGAGGCGCGACTGACTCGCAACGAACGCCTCAATCAACGCCGTTGCGAACTTGAATCCAGGGTCAAGAGCGGTGAACTCACCCCTTACGCGGCCGCCGTGGAGATCGTCGAACTACTTTGAGCGGGCACCACCCGCGGCCAAGCCGACTTGCACTTCCGAACCCGCACGCTCGCCGCGCCCTCAGATCCGCGGCGCTGTACGCATGATGCGGAACAGACTGCTGTAGCGGTCCGTCCACAGTTCCGGAGCCCCTGTGAGTTCGGAGGACACCGCATCCATCAGCGGGCTACTGCGGATCCAGCTGTTTTCCGGTGCGGCCAGAAGCACCCAGTCGGAAGCGAATGGACATGGGCGGCCAGGGTGCCGATACCGAGACCCATGACCGACGTGAGTTCGATTCGACGTGACGTCCACATGGGCCGGCCGCCACCCCCATTTCTCGCCACTCCCGGCACCGCCGAAGCCTACGCGACCCGCCAGAAGCACCGCAACGAAGCGAATCACACCAAGGCTCATCACTCGAAGCTGGCACATCCCTCGGTTGCGGGACGGCCGCATTGACGGCTGCTATAGTCCCCGCCGCCTGGAAACTGTCACCGAGGACCCGTCATGAGCACGCCACTTTCTGCCGTCGACCCCGGCGGCCTCGAAGAATTCTCGGTGGTCTTCACAGACCGCTCTCTGAATCACATGGCGCAGAACTTTCAGCAGGTGATGCGAGACATTTCAACGGGTCTGCGGGAGGTGTATCACGCCGATGGCGTCGCCGTGATTCCCGGCGGAGGCACCTTCGCCATGGAGGCGGTGGCACGGCAATTCACCACTGACCGCCGGGCTCTGGTCATCCGCAATGGCTGGTTCAGCTACCGCTGGAGCCAGATCCTGGAAACCGGGCGCATCGCCAGCGAGGTCGAAGTGCACAAGGCGGCACCGGTGGCCGCGGGATCGCAGCAGCCCTTCGCACCACCAGCCATCGAGGATGTGGTGGCCCGCATCCACAGCTTCCGCCCCGAGGTGGTGTTCGCACCCCACGTGGAAACCTCGGCCGGCATCATGCTGCCGAATGACTATCTGCGCGCGATAGCTGAGGCGGCCCACGCTGTCGGCGCGCTGTTCGTACTGGACTGCATTGCTTCCGGAACGATCTGGGTAGACATGCAGACCATTGGCGTCGACGTCCTGATCAGTGCGCCGCAGAAGGGTTGGAGTGCATCGCCCTGCGCGGGACTGGTCATGTTGAGCAGCCGTGCCGAAATACGGCTGGCCGAGACTGAGAGCAGCAGTTTCGCCTGCGACCTGAAGAAGTGGCGCTCTATCATGAAGGCCTACGAGACCGGCGGGCACGCCTACCACGCGACACTGCCCACCGATGCTCTGTACCGCTTTCGCGACGCCATGCAGGAAACCCGCAGCTTCGGTCTCGAGCGTAGCCGCGACGCTCAGCTCGAGCTCGGACGCAAGGTGCGCATGCTGCTCGCAGAGATGGGTTTCGCAAGCGTCGCTGCAGCGGGCTTCGAAGCGCCCGGCGTGGTGGTCTGCTACACCGACGATCCTGCGCTGCAAAATGGCAGCAGGCTGGCCGCCGAGGGCACGCAAATCGCCGCTGGTGTGCCTCTGGCCTGCGACGAGCCGGCCGACTTCAAGACGTTCCGCATTGGCCTGTTCGGCCTCGACAAGCTGGCCGACGTGGATGGGACACTGGCACGTCTTGCGTCCGCATTCACGCGCGCACTGGAAAACAGTCAAGCCTGACTTCCATTGGGCTGGCATCTGTGCTGGTATGCGCACTCAGTTTCATCAACGAACTTTCTCAACAGCGAGGGGACACATGGCGAAGGCACAGACCAAGGATCACGAGATCGTATCCATCTATCCGTTTACGGACGAAGAAACGGATCAGATGATGACTCACTCCAGCGAGTGCGTATTGATGTGGGCAACCAAGGACGGCTGGCCAGTGGGGGTGACCCACGCCTTCGTCTGGCACGATGGCAAGATCTGGCTGACCTTCTCCAATCACCGCCACCGTGCGGCAGCCATTCGCCGGGATTCACGCGTCTCGGTAAACGTCAGCAGCGCCGGCTATCCCAAGGGCGCACCCGAAGGTCTGCCCACCGGCGCCATCACCTTCAAGGGCACCGGTGAATTCCTCGACGACGACGAGACCAAGGAGTGGTTCTACCGGGCGCTGGCAAAAAAAGTGAGCCCCGACAGCAAGGAAGGCGAAGAGGCGTTCTACAGTCTGCTCAGCTCTCCTCTGCGGACAATCCTGGCCGTCACCCCAGTGAAGCGGATCATGTACAACGGCGGCCTGGCCGAACGTCACATGGCCGGCACCGTCGATGAAAAGGAACTCGGTGAGCGCCTCTCCGGCGACCGGGAGCGCATGAACGCAGAACGGGCCAAGCGCGGTCTGCCTCCGCGCTGAGCGTCCCAGAGCAAACTGGACGGACTGCTGACGACCTCAGCAGCCCGTCACAGGAGACCTGGCAACAGGGTCCCGGTGCCCAGAAACGCAAACAAGCCGAATCCGCCGGTGACGGGGGCGGTGATCAGAACGATCGCCGCAACGCAACGAGGAAGCAGGACGGGACGACCATCCCCCCGCCCCGACTGTGCCGATGGCGATCGGACTCGGCAATTCAGCGGGCTTCGGGATCGGGATTCTGCATCCCGACCAGCTGAGGACCCATCAGATCGCGCAAGTTCCCGAGAACCGCTCCCGCACTGACTCCCATGGCGATGGCCCCGGCGGCCACGGCCGCTGATCGCTCCGGATACAGCAGCCGGACATAAAAAGTGCTGCCGGAATCCGCGGATCCACAGCACAGAAGTCCATCAGCTCCCGGTTGTTGACCCGTGCCGCACCCGCGCACCGAGCTGGGCGCTGGCATCGGCTTCCATGAGCCGCACTTCTACCTTTTCCCAGCGACGACTTAGCCCGGAAATCTCACCAGCCGGCGAGCGGGTGCCGATCAGCAAGGGATGTGCCAGCATAGAGTGCCTCACGTCAGCCTAAAGGGGCATGAGCGATGACCACCGCCGTGACACGGGAACACAATGACTCGCAGGTCGATCGCCTGGCCGGTGCGCTGGGAGCAGAGGTTCGGGGTATCGACCTCGGTGATGTCAGCGATGCCGACGTCGAGACCATCAAGGCCATGCTGGTCGAGCACATGGTACTGTTCTTCCCGGAGCAGACGATCAGCGTCGACGAACACTTGGCGCTGGGCCGCCGCTTCGGCCCTCTGGAGGGCCACCCGAACCTGAAGAACCCATTCACTGCGCACCCGGAACTGTTCGAGCTGGCGGCAAGCCAGGGGGGCGTGGCCGACGAGTGGCACACCGACATCACCTTCCGCTCCGACCCGGCGTTGATGTCCATCCTGAAGATGGTGAAGTGCCCCGCTTACGGTGGCGACACCATGTGGAGCAATCTTTGCCAGGCCTTTGATGAGCTGTCCGCGCCCATGCAGGAACTCTGCTGCGGCCTCACGGCTCTGCATGACGCCGCTCCTCACAACCGCCCGGAGCAGATGGCCGTGCACCCGGTGGTGCGCGTACATCCGGTATCCGGGCGCAAGGCGCTGTACGTCAATGAGCACTTCACCCGCCGCATCGTCGAGATGAACGCCACTGAGAGCGACATGCTGCTGCGCTACCTGACCGGCTGGGTGCAGAAACCACGCTTCACCATCCGCTATCGCTGGCGGGAAAACACCATCGCCATGTGGGACAACCGCGCCACCCAGCACTTCGTGCTCAACGATTTCGAGGGGGAACGGGTGATTCAGCGGGTGACGGTGATGGGAGATGCGCCCGAGGGTGTCGCCCCGCCCCGCTGGCAACCCTGGGTTCGACCGGGTCGCCTGTCCGCCACCAGCCGTCACGACCGGCAACTTTATCTCTATCTGAAGTCGCAGCAGGATCGCGACAGCTGACATGGACGGCATCCATGATCTCGGCGGCATGCACGGTTTCGGGCCGATCCAGCGGGAAGAGGACGAACCGGCCTTCCATCAGCGCTGGGAAGCCTCGGTCTTCGCCATGGTGATGGCAGCCGGGCGTGCCGGCGCCACCGGCAACGCGGATCGCTTCCGCCACGCCATTGAGCGCATCGACCCCATTGCGTATCTGGAGCATGGCTACTACGGGCGCTGGCTGGGTGCTGTCGAAACGCTGCTGGCTGAAACCGGCCTCGTCGAGCAGACCGAGATCACCGCCCGTGCTCAGGTACTTGGAGGCCGACCGCATGCCCGCATCGCAGCCCGCCCGTCGCCCCATCCCGATCGCGTCACACCCGCCGCATCCGCCGACAATCGTCGTCAGCTGCGCCAGCCACCGCAATTCGCCACCGGCGATCCGGTCCGGACGGTAACCGATGTGAAAGCCGGTCACACCCGTCTGCCCCGCTATGCTCGCGGCAAATGGGGGCGGATCCTCACCTGCCATGACGCGTGGGTCTATCCAGACAGCCATGCCCATGGTCACGGCGACCAACCCAAGCATCTCTATACGGTGATGTTCACCGGCAAGGAATTATGGGGCAGCGAGGCGGACCCGGCCCTGCGCGTGCACCTCGACCTGTTCGAACCCTATCTGGAACTCGCCGATGTCTGACCATGATCATCAACACCACCCCGACGACCCTGCCATTCGGGCCGAAGCCCTTGAGAGTCTGCTCATCGAAAAAGGCCTGCTCGATCCAGCTGCGGTGGATGCTGTGATCGCCACCTTCAACGAGCGCATTGGCCCCATGAACGGTGCCCGGGTGGTGGCCAGGGCCTGGAGCGATGCAGATTTCCGCCAGCGCCTGCTGGAAAATGGCAGCGACGCGGTGGCTGAACTCGGCATCGACAGCGGCCCCGGCGGGCAGATGGAGCAGCTGGTGGTGGTGGAGAACACCGAGCGCGTCCACAACGTGGTGGTCTGCACCCTGTGCTCCTGCTACCCGTGGGCGGTGCTCGGGCTGCCGCCCCGCTGGTACAAGAGCCCCGAGTACCGTTCCCGCATCGTCCGGGAACCGCGGGCGGTGCTGACGGAGTTCGGCACGCAGCTCGCCCCTGACACCGAGATCCGGGTCTGGGATTCCAGCGCCGAAGTCCGCTACCTCGTGCTGCCCAAGCGGCCGCGGGGCACCGAGGCCTGGAGTGAAGACGATCTCGCTGCCCTGGTCACCCGGGATGCGATGATCGGCGTCGAGCAGGTTCCGGAGCCGCGGCCCGCATGAGCGGTGGCAGCCCGCCATGGATCGACAGTGATGCGCCTGAGGCCCCACCGAGCGCCAACGGCGAACTGCTGTTCGGGGCGCCCTGGGAGGCCCGCGCCTTCGGCATGGCGGTCAGTCTCGCGGATGCCGGGTGTTTCTCCTGGGACGAGTTCCGGGCGCGCCTCATGGAAGCCATTGCAACCTGGGAGCGCCAAGCTGCGCCCGGAACCCCCTACCCCTACTACGACTGCTGGCTCACGGCCCTCAGGGCCATCGTCACGGAGAAAGGACTCGGCGGCGCAGGCGATCTCGCCCTGCGAGCTGAAGCCCTGGCCGCCAGACCACATGATCACGACCACGGCTGACTGCGGCGTCACTCGTGGCGCAGGGCCTCGATGGGATCCAGCCGGCTGGCACGGTGGGCGGGATAGAAACCGAACAGCACCCCCACGACCACCGCGGAGAAAATGGCAATCAGGGCGATGGACGGATCCACGCTGACGCTGAGTTCCACACCCAGCTCCGGGCCCAGCCCTTCCACCGCCAAGGCCACCGCCACCCCCAGCGCCAGACCCAGCAGACTGCCGATGGCGCACAGCACCACCGATTCGGTGAGGAACTGGTAGCGGATGTCCCGCCGACGGGCACCCACCGCCAAGCGCAATCCGATCTCCCGGGTGCGCTCGGTGACGGAAACCAGCATGACGTTCATGATGCCGATGCCGCCCACCAGCAGGGTGATCAGACCCGCAGCAGCAAGCAGCAGACCCAGGACCCGCTGGGTCTCATTGAAGGCGCGGATGAAGTCGGCGAAGTTGCGTACCGTGAAGTCATCGCGGGCGCCCGCTGCGAGGTTGCGGCGCTGACGCAGCAGGGCGGCGATGTCCTCCTCGGCCTCAGCCATGTTCACGCCGGGGGCGATCTTCACCCAGATCACCTGCACCGGATCCCGGACGCCGGCCCGGGAAAATCCAGCAACGCGGGTACGCACCGTCGTCACCGGCGCCAGGATGATGTCATCCTGATCCTGGCCGAAGCTGCCCTGCCCGCGCTCGGCCAGGATGCCGATGACTTCGAAGGGCTGGCCATTGAGCCGCAGCGTGGAGCCGATGGCACTGCCACCGGGAAAGAGTTCTTCCGCCACGGTTCGACCGAGCACGGCCAGGCGCGCGCCCCGCGCGTCCTCGGCTGCCGTGAAACTGCGGCCCGTTTCGATGCGCCAATCCCGCACCTCGAGAAACTCGTCGTTGCCGCCCAGAATCTGAGTGGGCCAGTTGACGCCATCCACCGTGGCGGTCACCTGGGACTGAATGGTTCCGGAAGCGGACGTCACCACCGGCAGATTCGATCGCAGCGCCTCCACGTCCGCAGTGGCGAAGGGCAGGCCTGAACCCGCGCCGCCACGGCGACCCCCGCGCATGTCCGAGCCGGGTCGGATGTTGAGCGTGTTGGAGCCGAGACTGGCGATCTGCTCCTCCACCGCATCCCGGGCCCCTTGCGCCAGGGCCACGGTAATGATCACCGCCGCCACCCCGAAGACGACACCGACGATGGCCAGCAGACTGCGCAGCGCGTTGACCCGCAACGCCGTCAGCGCCACCAGAATGGCAGCCATGGGACTCATCAAACGTCCTCCACGATCTGCCCGTCGCGAAACAGGATGCGACGCCGGGCATGGGCACCCACGTCGTCCTCGTGGGTCACCAGAATGATGGTGATGCCCTGGGCGTTGAGACTGTCGAAGATGTCCATGACGTCAGCGGAGGTCTGGGTGTCGAGGGCGCCGGTGGGTTCATCCGCCAGCAGAATCGTCGGTTTGCCGGCCAGAGCCCGGGCAATGGCCACCCGCTGCTGTTGCCCGCCTGAAAGCTGGCCCGGATGGTGATCGGTCCGATCAGCGAGGCCCACCTGCTCGAGACAGGCCAGTGCCCGCTCCCGGCGCTGCTTGACGCTCCAGCCGCGGTACAACAAAGGCAGTGCAACGTTGTCCAGCGCCGTGGTCCGCGGCAGCAGATTGAACTGCTGAAACACGAAGCCGATGATGCGATTGCGAAAAGCTGCCAAATCATCGGGGTCCCGGTCTGCCAGCAACTCGCCGGCCACCACCAGTTCGCCCGAGGTGGGGCTGTCCAGAGCACCGAGCAGATTCATGAATGTGGACTTGCCGGAACCCGAAGCCCCCATCACCGCCACGTAATCGCCCGCGTCGATGTCCACATCGATGCTGCGCAGGGCATGCACATCGCCACCACCCAGCCGATAGACGCGGCCCAGACCCCGGGCCTGAATCAGGGGCCCGGTCATGAGCGCGGCTCGCGCACCCGGAGAACGACCCGCGTCCCCTCCTCGAGATCGGCCCCGGTGACCTCGGTGAACTGCCCGTCGGACAAACCGATAACCACGCGCTGCGATCGCAGCCGGCCGTCGTCGGTCTCGATCCAGATCGTGCCCCGTGCACCACCGTCCCGCCCCCCGGCACGTTGGCTTTGCAGGGCTTCGAAACGGGCCAGCTGTTCCGCAGTCAGCACATCCGCCAGGGCGCGCCGCATGAGCCCCTGCACGTCGGGAGGAGCGCCGCCGGCCTGCATCTGTCCCCGCAGGCGTCGGAACGCTTCGGCGAGCTTATCCCGCACCTCTGCCTGCTGCGCGGCATCGAGGTCAAGTTCGGTTGTCAGACGTTCGACCATGGCGGCAGGGCCACCACCCCCTGCTCCCGCACCTGATCCGCTTCCTCCCGCGCCCCCATCCACCACCAGTGCCTCGGCCGTGCCGCGGGGCGAAAAGCGCAGGGCCGCCGCCGGCACGGTGAGGACACCGGCGACGGTTCCGGTGACGATGGAGACATTGGCGGTCATGCCCGGCAGCAGCCGCTGCCGGGGATTGTCGGCCTCGATGACCACGGTATAGGTGACCACGTTCTGTTCGGCGGTGGCTGCCAGCCGGACCTGGGTGACCGTGCCGCGAAAGCTCTGATCAGGCCAGGCATCGACGTCGAAGGTCACCGGTTGGCCGACCTCGATGCGACCGATGTCCGCTTCGTCCACCTGGGCCTCGATCTGAATCCGTGCCAGATCCTGCGCGATGAGAAACAGGATCGGCGCGTTGAGGCTCGCTGCCACGGTCTGACCAGCATCGATCTGCCTGTCGACGACGATGCCGTCGATGGGTGAGCGGATGAAGGTCCGCTCCAGATCCACCCGCGCACTCTCGCCGGTGGCATCCCGCTGCTGCAGCGTCGCCTTGGCATTGCGAAGATTCGCCTCGGCAACAGCCAGGGCAGCGCGCGCGACCTCGAGCGCCGTCTCGGCTTCGTCGAACTGCACGGCGGAGAAGGTACCTCGCTCACGCAGGGCCTGGGCCCGGGCAAAGCCTCGCTCGGCCGCGTTGAGCTCGGCCTTCGCGCGCAGGATGGTCGCCTCCGATACCGTCACCTGGGCTGCGGCCACCTCCAGGGCCGCCTCGGCCTCCCTGACCCGGGTCTGGAAAGACTGGGGATCGAGCCGAGCCAGCAAGGCCCCGGCGGCGACCCGATCGTTGAAGTCGGCTTCGATACTGGCCACCTGTCCGGAGAGCTGCGACCCCACTTCCACCATCACCAGCGGCGCAATCCGTCCCGAGGACGTCACGATGCGCGACAGGTCCCGGCGCTCCACTGCAGCGCTCTCGATCTGCAGCCTGCCGGCTTCGTCGTTACCACGAAAAAACAGCAGGCCCGCAGCAAGGGCAGCGAGCATGAGGATCCCACCGGCAATGCGTTGCATGAATACTCCTGGAGCCCGTGGGAGAAGTGCAGTGGTCTATCGAAGGGCCGGACTTCGCTTCGACCACCCAATCTACAGCAGGTTGCATGCCAAACCATCGACCTCGATGGGCAGCAGCGACCACAGACAGCGCCGAGCCGACACGGCTGAAGGACCGGCTGGCCGAAATGGGTCAATATGCAGTTCGAAAGTGGAGATGGAGAGCGCAAGTCATGCAGCTTGGAGTATGCGTCGCCAGTCACATTGGCGACATCGACTATGCCGTTCGCGCCGAGCAGCTCGGGTACCAAAGGCTATGGTTTGCCGACAGCCAGATGCTCTGGTCCGACTGCTACGCCACCCTGGCGCTGGCTGCCGATCGGACCTCGCGCATCGGTCTCGGCACGGGAGTGGCCGTTACCGGCACGCGGCCGGCAGCGGTGACGGCGGCCTCCATTGCGACCATCAACGCCATCGCCCCCGGCCGGACTTTTCTCGGCGTTGGTGCCGGCAACACTGCCATGCGGGTGATGGGCCGCAAACCCCAGCGCATCGCCGAGTTCGACCGCTACCTGGAAGAACTGCGCCCGCTGCTGCGCGGGGACGAGGCGGAGGTGCGCTTCGCTGACAGCTCGACGCCCATACGCCACATCATGCCCGAGCGTGGCTTCGCCAACTTCGTCGATCCCATTCCGCTCTACGTCTCAGGCTTCGGACCCCGCTCGCTGGCACTGGCTGGTCGCCACGGGGACGGCGCAGTCTTTGGCCTGCCTGCCAATCCTCAGGTGCTCGAACGCCTGCTCGGCTTCGTCAGGGAGGGCGCCGAAGCCGCAGGGCGACGTCTGCAACGCCGCTCGTTTCACACCACCGCGCTCACCACCATCAGCATTCTCGATGCCGGCGAGACGGCGGACTCGCCGCGCATCCGCGCCGAGTGTGGTGCCTTCGCCATGGCGACGCTGCACTACGCCTACGATCAGCACCGTCAGTTCGGCCAGCCGCCGCCATCAGTCGTGGCGGACATCTGGGAGGACTACTGCGCCCTGCTCGATCAGGTCCCTGCACAGCGCCTGCATCAGCGCATCCACGCCGGCCACAACTGCTGGGTGCTGCCCGAAGAGGAGCGCTTCTTGAGTGCTCGCCTGATCGAAGCCACCTGCATGGTGGGCAGCCGCGACCAGCTCATCGACCGCCTGGGGGCCCTGCATGCGGCAGGCCTGGACGAAGTGATGATCCTGCCGGCCTTCGATCCCCGCTACGAGGTTCTCGAGCGCGTGGGGCGGGAGCTGCTGCCTGCTCTGTCCTGAGCCCCATCAGGCTCTGAACCGGGTTTCCCCGCTCCAGTCACCTCCGGCCCTTCAGACTCGACGGATTGGACCGGGATACTGAGCCACCTGCACGTCTGATGAGAGCAGCAGAACACTCTCCTCGACGGCTTGTGCAATCAGCATGCGATCGAAGGGGTCCCGATGCAGATCCGGCAGTCGATCCACCGCCAGAGCGTGTCTGCCGGTAATGGGCAGTTCATCGTAGCCATTTTCGAGCAAACCGCGGCGCAGCAGCGCAGGATCCACGCGGAAATCACTGCGGCCCAGGCCGCGCTTGATAGCGATCTCCCAGATACTCGCCGCACTGAACACAAGCTCGTGCTCGTCCGCCATGATCAGGCTCCGGGCGTCGGACGACAGGCGATCGGGCTGACCCGCAGCCCAGAGCAGGAGATGGGTATCAAGTAGCAGGATCATCGGCGACAGCGAACATCCGTTCGATCTCCGCGCTCCCCATCAGATCGAAGTCATCGGGCACATCGATTTCTCCAGCCAGAAATCCCACGCGAAGCTGGGCCGCTCGCGAAGGCGCATCGACTGCAACGACCTTCGCAACCGGACGCCCGGCCTTGGCAATGATGAAAGGTTCCCCTCGGGCGGCACGCTCGACGAGCTTGGAGAGATGGGTCTTCGCCTCATGAATGTTGAAAATGTCCACGCTTGCACAGCCGGCTTAGTCCACAGACTTTAGTTTAATGCTCTGTGCCCCGGATGCAACACGATCGCCACGAACGGACGGCAACCGCCGACAGCCGTGGACCCGGGTTGACCCCCATCCGCCTCCTGTCTATAGTGCGCCCGCCTCGAGATTGTCGACAATCTTCATGAGTTCAGTCACAACCGCATCCAGCGCACCTGAAATCCGCACCTTAGCGGAGCGGGTCTTCCAGGAGCTGCAGAACGCCATCGTCCGCGGCGAGCTGGCTCCGGGCAGCAAGATCACCGAGCCGGGGCTGTCTCAGACCTACGGTATTTCCCGCGGCCCACTGCGCGAAGCCATGCGCCGCCTGGAGGCCCACCGGCTGATCGAGCGAGTGCCGCACGTGGGCGCGCGGGTGGTGAAACTGTCCATGCCGGAACTGCTGGAGCTCTTCGACGTCCGCGAAGCCCTCGAAAGCACTGCCGCCAGGCTTGCGGCCGAGCACATGACGGCCGAGGAGATCAAAGGTCTGCGCGACGTGCTGGCCGTGCATCAGGGTCAGGACGATCTGCGCCGGGGCGAGGCCTACTACCAAAGCGAGGGCGATCTGGATTTCCACTATCGTATCGTCAAAGGCAGCCACAACCGCATGCTGATCACCCTGCTCTGCGATGACCTGTACTACCTGGTGCGGCTGTACCGCACCCAGTTCAGCGCCAGCGGCACCCGACCGCAGACGGCTTTCGCCGAGCACCACCACATCGTCGATGCCATCGCTGCGGGAAACGGTGAACGGGCGGAACAACTCATGCGGCGCCACGTCAGGGCGTCGCGGGACAATGTGGCCGAACGCTACGCTGCCACGCTGTCGTCACAGGAAGAGACTAAAGAGCAGGCCTGAGCCCACGGCTCGGCCAGACCGGATTCACTCAAGGAGATCCGCAATGACCGCACCCACCCCCGGCGCCCGTTTTCGCGCCGCGCTCGAAGCCCACCGGCCGCTGCCCATCGTCGGCACCATCAATGCCTACACGGCCCTGATGGCCGAGCGGGTCGGCCATGCGGCGATCTATCTTTCCGGTGCAGGCGTAGCCAATGCCTCCTTCGGCCTCCCTGATCTCGGCATCACCAGCATGAACGACGTAGTCACCGACGCCCACCGCATCTGCGGCGCCACCGATCTGCCGCTGCTGGTGGACATCGATACCGGCTGGGGCGGCGCCTTCAACATCAGCCGTACCGTGAAGGAAATGCAGCGCGCCGGGGTCGCCGCCGTTCACCTCGAAGATCAGGTGGCCCAGAAGCGCTGCGGTCATCGGCCCAACAAGGCCATCGTGTCCCAGGACGAGATGGTGGATCGGGTCAAGGCTGCAGCCGATGCGCGCATCGACCCCGACTTCTATCTCATCGCTCGTACCGATGCCTTCCAGAAGGAGGGGCTCGACGCTGCTATCGAGCGCGCCAACGCCTGCATCGAGGCGGGGGCGGACGCCATCTTCGCAGAGGCGGTACACACGCTGGACGACTATCGGGCCTTCTGCAGCCGCGTCGACGCCCCGATCCTGGCCAACATCACCGAGTTCGGCGCCACCCCGCTGTTCACTCAATCGGAACTCGGCGTAACCGGCTGCCGCATGGTCCTATACCCGCTGTCCGCGTTCCGGGCCATGAATGCGGCCGCCCTGAAGGTCTACCGCAGCATTCATGACAACGGCCACCAGAAGGACGTGGTCGATCTCATGCAGACCCGCGACGAGCTCTACGACTTCCTCGACTATCACAGCTTCGAGGAGAAGCTCGACGCATTGTTCGCCGAGAAGGGTTCGGACGCCTGAAGGCATCCGGGCGTGGCGCGAGTATTCGCGGACAAAGTCCGCTCCCACAAGGCATCCAGGCGTGGCGCGAGCATTCGCGGACGGAGTCCGCTCCCACAAGGGGTTGCGCTGCGCAGGGCGAACGCACAGACATTCAAAATGACGACAGACGTCAATCCAAGGAGGCAACAATGGTAGAGAAGAAGCTTGGCGGCGCGGGACTGCGCGGCCAGAGTGCCGGCAGCACCGCCCTGTGCACCGTGGGCAAGACCGGATCCGGCCTCACCTATCGCGGCTACGACATGAGCGAACTGGCTGAGAAGGCACGCTTCGAAGAAGTCGCCTACCTGCTGCTCAAGGGCAAGCTTCCCAATGCGGCCGAGCTCGACGGCTACATCGCCAAGCTCAAGAGTCTGCGCGGATTACCTCAGCCGCTGAAGACCGTACTCGAGCAGATTCCCGCCAGCGCCCACCCCATGGACGTGATGCGCACAGGGACTTCCATGCTGGGCAACCTCGAAACCGAGGCCAGCTTTGCCGAACAGCAGGACGCCGCCGACCGCCTGCTTGCCATCCTGCCCTCCATCATCTGTTACTGGTACCGCTTTTCCCACGACGGTGTGCGCATCGAGACCGAAACCGATGACGACTCCGTAGGTGGCCACTTCCTGCACATGCTGCGGGGCGAGGCGCCAAGCAAGCTCCACGCCGACGTCATGAACGTCTCGCTGATCCTCTATGCCGAGCACGAGTTCAACGCCTCCACCTTCACCGGCCGGGTCTGCGCCTCCACCCTGTCCGACATCCACTCCTGCGTCACCGGTGCCATCGGCTCCCTGCGCGGTCCGCTGCACGGCGGCGCCAACGAGGCGGCCATGGACATGATCGAGCAGTGGTCGTCGCCGGAGGAGGCCGAGCGCGAGATTCTCGGCATGCTCGAGCGCAAAGAGAAGATCATGGGCTTCGGCCACGCCATCTATCGCGAGTCCGACCCACGCAATGCCATCATCAAGCAGTGGTCGAAGAAGCTGGCGGACGACGTGGGCGATACCGTGCTTTACCCGGTGTCGGCCAAGGTCGAAGAAGTCATGTGGCGGGAAAAGAAACTGTTCTGCAATGCGGACTTCTTCCACGCCAGCGCATACCACTTCATGGGCATTCCCACCAAGCTGTTCACGCCGATCTTCGTCTGCTCGCGGGTCACCGGCTGGTGCGCCCACGTCTTCGAACAGCGCGAGAATAATCGCATCATTCGCCCGAGCGCCGACTACATCGGCCCGGAAAAGAGCGAGTGGCAACCCATCGAAGCCCGCGCCTGACCATGCCCAGCCGGCCGGGGAGGGCTATGATGCCCATCCCGGCTGGCCTCAAACCCACGGACGTCTGACACCATGAATACCGCATTCAGAAAGCCCCTTCCTGGTACCGACCTCGAGTTCTTCGATACCCGTACCGCCGTTGATGCCATCGAGCCCGGCGCCTACGCGAAGCTGCCCTACACCTCGCGCATCTTGGCCGAGCAACTGGTTCGCCGCTGCGACCCTGAGCTGCTGAATGCGGCACTTTCGCAGCTCATCGGGCGCAAGCGCGACCTGGACTTTCCCTGGTATCCCGCACGAGTGGTCTGCCACGACATTCTCGGCCAGACCGCACTGGTGGACTTGGCCGGTCTGCGCGACGCCATCGCCGCCATGGGTGGCGACCCGGCCAAGGTCAATCCGGTGGTGCCGACTCAGCTCATCGTCGACCACTCCCTGGCCGTGGAGCACGCCGGCTTCGAGGCTGATGCCTTCGAGAAGAATCGCGAAGTGGAAGAACGCCGCAATGCCGACCGCTTCCACTTCATCAACTGGTGCAAGGACGCGTTCCACAACGTCGACGTGATCCCGCCCGGCAACGGCATCATGCACCAGATCAATCTGGAGAAGATGTCGCCCGTGGTGCAGGTGCAAGGCGGCGTCGCCTACCCTGACACCTGTGTCGGCACCGACAGCCACACCCCCATGGTCGATGCCATCGGCGTCATCTCCGTCGGCGTCGGCGGCCTCGAGGCCGAGTCTGTCATGCTTGGCCGGGCCTCCATGATGCGCCTGCCCGACATCGTTGGCGTGGAACTCAAAGGCCGCCTGCAGCCCGGCATCACCAGTACCGACATGGTGCTGGCCATCACCGAGTTCCTGCGCGAGGAGAAGGTGGTGGGCGCATACCTGGAATTCTACGGCGAAGGTGCAGACAGCCTGACCGTGGGCGACCGAGCCACCATCTCCAACATGACGCCGGAGTACGGCGCCACGGCCGCCATGTTCTTCATCGACGGCCAGACCATCGAGTACCTGCGTCTGACTGGACGCGAGGACGAGCAGGTGGCTCTGGTGGAAAAGTTCGCCAAACATACCGGCCTGTGGGCCGACGACCTGAAGACCGCCGAGTACGAGCGCGTCCTGAGCTTCGACCTCTCCAAGGTCGAGCGCACCCTTGCAGGTCCATCCAAGCCCCACGCCAAGCTGCTGGCGTCGGAACTGACCAGCCGCGGCATCGCCGGGCCCTGGGAAGAGACCCCGGGCGAGATGCCCGATGGTGCCGTGATCATCGCCGCCATCACCAGCTGCACCAATACCTCCAATCCGCGCAACATGGTCGCAGCCGGCCTCATCGCCCGTAACGCAAACCGCCTCGGATTAACCCGCAAGCCATGGGTTAAAAGCTCCCTGGCACCGGGATCGAAGACCGTGAAGACCTACTTGGCTGAGGCGGAACTGCTGCCCGAGCTCGAGCAACTCGGCTTCGGCGTGGTGGCCTTTGCCTGCACCACCTGCAACGGCATGTCCGGCGCGCTGGATCCCAAAATCCAGCAGGAAATCATCGACCGCGACCTCTACGCCACGGCAGTGCTGTCCGGCAACCGCAACTTCGATGGCCGCATCCACCCCTACGCCAAGCAGGCCTTCCTGGCCTCGCCGCCACTGGTGGTGGCCTACGCCATTGCCGGGACGATCCGCTTCGATATCGAGAAGGATGCGCTGGGCCACAACGCCGACGGCAAGCCCATCACCCTCAAGGACATCTGGCCAGAAGACGAAGAGATCGACGCCATCGTCAAGGCCAGCGTCAAACCGCAGCAGTTTCGCGACGTCTATGACCCCATGTTCATCAAGGTGACGGACACCACCAGCAACGTCACGCCGCTGTATGCCTGGCGGGAGATGAGCACCTACATCCGACGCCCCCCCTACTGGGAAGGCGCGCTGGCCAAGCCGCGGACCATGAAGGACATGCGTCCGCTGGCGGTGCTGCCCGACAACATCACCACCGATCACCTCTCGCCGTCCAATGCCATCATGCGCGACAGCGCCGCCGGCGAGTATCTGGCCAAGATGGGCCTGCCGGAGGAGGACTTCAATTCCTACGCCACCCATCGCGGCGACCACCTCACCGCGCTGCGGGCCACCTTCGCCAACCCCAAGCTGGTCAACGAGATGGCCGTGGTGGACGGCGAAGTGAAGCAGGGTTCCCTGGCCCGCATCGAGCCGGAAGGTGAAGTGACGCGCATGTGGGAGGCCATCGAGACCTACATGGAGCGGGGCCAGCCCCTGATCATCGTCGCCGGTGCCGACTACGGCCAGGGTTCCTCCCGGGACTGGGCGGCCAAGGGCGTCCGTCTTGCCGGCGTCGAAGCCATCGTGGCCGAAGGCTTCGAGCGCATTCACCGCACCAACCTGATCGGCATGGGCGTACTGCCCATCGAGTTCAAGCCAGGCGACACACGACACAGCTATGGCATCGACGGCACCGAGACCTATACCGTCCTCGGCGACCTGAAGCCGGGCGCCGAACTGACCCTGGTCATCACGCGACGCAACGGCGAACAGGTGGAAGTCCCCGTCACTTGCCGGCTCGACACCGCCGAGGAGGTCACCATTTACGAGGCCGGCGGCGTGCTGCAGCGCTTCGCCCAGGACTTCCTCGAATCCGAGGCCGTAGCCTGAGGCCGGAGAACATCCCCGTGGGAGCGGACTTGTCCGCGAAGTCTTCGCGGCGAAAGGGGGTGTCGCAAAAGGTTGGCAAGACTCCGTGGGAGCGGCTTCAGCCGCGAATGGACTGCGAGAAATCAATGACTTGCGGGGTCATTCGCGGATACATCCGCTCCCACAGGGGCGCCACGCTGAGTTTTGCGACACCCTCGGAAGCCGCTCCCACAGAGAGGACTGGGCAGCGACCGCGAGTACGAATGAGTCACCGAACCCGCCCCGTCACGAGGTGCGGCACATGCACACAGGGAAGCGATCCATGGCACATCAACCTCAGATCCGCATTCCCGCCACCTACATGCGTGGCGGCACCTCGAAGGGCGTGTTCTTCAAACTCGACGACCTTCCGGAGGCTGCCCGAAAGCCAGGCGCGGCCCGAGACGCCCTGCTGCTTCGGGTGATCGGCAGCCCCGATCCCTACGGCAAGCACACCGACGGCATGGGCGGAGCGACATCGAGCACGTCGAAGACAGTGATCCTGTCGAAGTCCAGCCAGCCCGGCCATGACGTGGACTACCTCTTCGGTCAGGTGTCCATCGACTCAGCCTTCGTGGACTGGTCAGGCAACTGCGGGAACCTGTCAGCCGCAGTCGGCCCATTCGCCATCAGCAACGGCCTCATCGATCCCGCCAAGGTGCCCGAGAACGGCACCTGCGAAGTGCGCATCTGGCAGGCGAACATCGGCAAGACCATCGTCAATCAGGTGCCCATCACCAACGGCTGCGTGCAGGAGACCGGTGACTTCGAACTCGACGGCGTCACCTTCCCCGCCGCCGAGGTGCCCGTAGACTTCATGAATCCCGCCGACGGCGAAGGGGCCCTCTTCCCCACCGGCAACCTCGTCGATGACCTCGACGTACCCGGCATCGGCGTGCTCAAGGCGACCATGATCAACTCGGGCATTCCGACCATCTTCGTCAATGCCGCAGACATCGGTTACACCGGCACCGAGCTGCAGGACGACATCAATTCGGACCCGGAAGCCCTGAAGCGATTCGAGACCATCCGCGCCTATGGTGCCGTGGCCATGGGCCTGATCGAGGACATCGCCGAGGCGGCCACCCGGCAGCACACGCCCAAGGTCGCCTTCGTCGCCCCGCCCGCCGGCTACACTGCCTCGAGCGGCAAGGTCATCGCCGAGGAAGAGATCGACCTCTGCGTGCGCGCCCTGTCCATGGGCAAACTGCATCACGCCATGATGGGTACCGCCGCGGTCGCCATCGCCACCGCAGCCGTCATTCCGGGCACCCTGGTGAATCTGGCCGCAGGTGGCAGCGAGCGGGACTCGGTGGTGTTCGGGCATCCCTCCGGGACCTTGGGCGTGGGTGCCGAAGCCGAACTCATCGGCGACGACTGGGCCGTCACTCGGGTGCGCATGTCCCGCAGCGCCCGGGTACTGATGGAAGGCTGGGTCAGGGTGCCTCAAAGCTCTCCATGACCCCCCCCTCGGGGGGCCATTGGAAATGGTCTTTGTTCCCGCCCCCGCCGCTCAGGCCTCGCAAAGAAAGTCTGTGCACATATCCACAGCGCCCATGCGTATCAACTCGACCTGCGATCCATCTCAAACCAATAAGGTCCAGACCACGAAAGCAAGAGCCAGAAACGGCAGGCTGCGTCCAACGATGAATATACGGTACTCCCACCAGCGGCTTTTGGCACCGAGGGCGTAGGCCATCCGACTTCGGGGCACGAACCAGCAGAACAGGCCCGCACCGACCACGCCAGAGGTCACGACGACATTGGTACCGCCGAACTGATCCATGAAATCCAGAAAGGGCATACCCATCACGGTCAGCCTCAACGGCGTAAAACTCAGAGCCGAGGGCAGCCCGAGAAAGATCATCAGGCAACCCACCGCCAGTACTGCACGCACATCTCCCATGCGGAACTCTTCAGAAAGTGCAGCGATGATGACCTTCAAGCCTGCAAGGCAGGAACTGAATGCGGCGGCAAAGAAAAGTGGGAAGAAAACCATGGCGAGCCAAGCTCCGCCCCGCATTTCCTCGAATACGCGCGGTAGGGTATCGAATGCGAGCTGACTGCCCGCGCCCGGATCGAAGCCATAGGTAAAAACGAACGGGAAGATCATCCAGCCGGCAAGCAAAGCGACGGACGTTTCAGTTCCGGCCACGATCAGGCTGGCCCGCGGGACATGGGTTCGGCGAGGGATATAGCTGCCGTAGGTCACCAGATAACCCT
>SLTB01000272.1 GCA_007130155.1 Pseudomonadales bacterium | reverse complement strand
GAGCCGCCATATCGAGAAGCTTGAGACTGAGATTGACCCCCACGCTGTAGTTCGGCGCATAGACCACCGCGATGTCGGCGGCGGCGGCAGCGAGCGCTTCCCGCGCAGCGGCATCGAGACCCGTGGTCCCAATGACCAGCGAACGCCCCGCCTCGCGGCAACAAGCGAGGTGAGCCAGGGTCGCAGCCGGTGTGGTGAAATCGATCACGACGTCGCAGTCGGCCACCACCTGGTCGAGCTCAGAAGCCACCAGTAGGCCGTTACGGCCGAGACCGGTGAGTTCGCCAACGTCGGTGCCGATCACGGAGGAATCCGGGCGCTCCACGGCGCCGGCAAGGATCAGGTCGCTTCGGGCGGCAATGGCTTCCGCCAGGGTCCGCCCCATGCGTCCGGCGATTCCGGTAAGGGCGATGCGAATGGGTGCGGTCATCAGATCGTTGCGCTCACGGCCAGGGTGGGACATCGCGCGCCACGCAGGCTGTTGCGGGCCAGCCATGACCCGCGGCGCGGCGGACGCCGACGAGAGGCCCGCATTATAGTCACGACGTCAGGTTATCGAAGAACTTCCTCACGCCCTCGAACCAGCTCTTCTCCTTCGGCGACTGCTCGCCATCCTCGAGGGTCGCACGGAATCGGGCCAGCAGATCCTTCTGGTCGGCAGAGAGGTTCACCGGTGTTTCCACCACGACCCGGCACATCAGGTCGCCCTTTCGGCCACCCCGCACGGGCTGGACGCCCTTGCCGCGCAGCCGGAACAGCTTGCCGCTCTGGGTCTCCGGCGGGATCTTCAGCTTCACCCGGCCATCCAGGGTGGGCACTTCGAGTTCGCCCCCTAAGGCCGCGTCGGGAAAACTGATGGGCACTTCGCAGAACAAATGGCGGCCGTCACGGCTGAACAGAGGATGCTCGCGCACCGCGATCTGTACGTAGAGGTCTCCAGCCGGGCCACCGGAGGGGCCGGCTTCTCCCTCGCCGGAAAGACGGATGCGATCGCCGGTGTCCACACCGGCCGGCACCTTCACCGACAGATGCCGGGTGTCCTCCATGACACCACGCCCGCCACAGGGTCGGCAGGGGTCGGTGATGATCTGACCGCTGCCCCGGCAGCGGGGGCAGGTCTGCTGAAGGGTGAAGAAACCCTGGGTCATGCGCACCTGGCCGACGCCATCGCAGTCCGGGCAGGTCGTGGGCGAAGAACCCGGTGCGGCCCCATCACCACCGCAATGGTGGCAGGACACCAGCGTTGGAATCTTGATGGACACCGAGTCGCCGCGCACGGCCTGCTCGAGATCGAGCTGCAGGGTGTACTGCAGATCGGCACCCCGGCGAGGTCCGCTGCGACCACCACGGCCGCCGCCAAAGATGTCGCCGAACACGTCCGAGAACATGTCCGAGAAGTTGGATCCACCACCACCAAAGCCACCGGGGCCGTTCTGACCCATGCCGGCATGACCGAAGCGGTCGTAGGTGGCACGGGTGTCGGCGTCACTCAGCGCCTCGTAGGCCTCGCTGGCTTCCTTGAAGCGCTCGGTGGCCTCCGGATCATCCGGGTTACGGTCCGGGTGGAACTTCATCGCCAGGCGCCGATAGGCCTTCTTGACCTCACCCTCGGAGGCGTCACGCCCGACGCCGAGTACCTCGTAGTAATCCCGCTTCGCCATGAATGGCTCTACCCCTGGTCAATGCCCTGATCAATGCGCTGAGCGATACTGAGCAATACAAATACTTGGGAATAAATCCTGGAGCGGCCCACCCCGGCAGCTCCGTGGCCCGCCGCTCACAAGCCGGGATGCAGGCAAGTCCGCACCGCAACCTGAAACGACAACGACCGGAGGCCTTGCGGCGCCCGGTCGTTGAGGGGTGGAACCGCCTGGGGCGGATCCACCCTGACGGCATTACTTCTTGCCGTCGTCGTCTTTCACTTCCTCGAACTCCGCGTCCACGGTGTCACCGTCACTGTCCGCCGCGTCAGCGCCTTCGGCCTGCCCTGCTCCGGCATCCGCATAGAGCTTCTGGGCAAGACTTGCTGAGGCTTCGGACAGCGCGTTCATCTTGGCCTGGATGTCCGCAACGTCATCGCTCTTCAACACCCCCTCGAGATCGGTGATGGCCGCCTCGATGCGGGTCTTCTCCTCCTCGTCCACCTTGTCGGCGGCCTCGGTGAGGGTCTTGCGGGTAGCGTGGACCAGGCCATCGGCCTGATTGCGCACCCCGACGAGCTCCTCGAACTTGCGGTCTTCCTCGGCGTGGGACTCAGCATCCCGGACCATGGCATCGATCTCTTCCTCGGACAGGCCGGAGGAAGCCTTGATGACGATGGACTGCTCCTTGCCCGTGGCCTTGTCCTTGGCCGAGACGTTGAGAATGCCGTTGGAGTCGATGTCGAAGGCCACCTCGATCTGCGGCATGCCACGCGGCGCCGGCGGAATGTCTGCCAAGTCGAAGCGGCCGAGGGACTTGTTCTGCCCTGCCTGTTTGCGCTCACCCTGGAGCACGTGAATCGTCACCGCGGTCTGGTTGTCGTCCGCTGTGGAGAACACCTGGGTCTTCTTGGTGGGAATGGTGGTGTTCTTCTCGATCAGCGTACTCATCACGCCACCCATGGTCTCGATACCCAGGGACAGCGGAATGACGTCGAGCAGCAGCACGTCCTTGACGTCGCCGGACAGCACCGCGGCCTGGATGGCAGCACCGAGGGCCACCGCCTCGTCCGGGTTGACGTCCTTGCGCGGATCCTTGCCGAAGAAGGCCTTGACCTTCTCCTGCACCATGGGCATCCGCGTCTGGCCGCCGACCAGGATGATGTCGTCGATCTCACCGGCCTTCAGGCCGGCGTCTTCAAGAGCCGTCCGGCAGGGACCGATGGTGCGGTCGATGAGACTCTCCACCAGGGCTTCGAGCTTGGCCCGGGTGAGCTTGGTCACCAAGTGCTTGGGCCCGGAACTGTCGGCCGTGATGTAGGGCAGGTTGACCTCGGTCTGCTGACTGGTGGACAGCTCGATCTTGGCCTTTTCCGCAGCCTCCTTGAGGCGCTGCTTGGCCAGCGGATCCTTGCGCAGGTCCATGCCCTGATCCTTCTGGAACTGCTCGGCCAGATAGTCGATCAGGACCAGGTCGAAATCCTCACCGCCGAGGAAGGTATCGCCGTTGGTGGAGAGCACCTCGAACTGATGCTCGCCATCCACCTCGGCCATCTCGATGATGGAAATGTCGAAGGTGCCACCGCCGAGGTCGTAGACCGCAATCTTGGCGTCGCCGCGCTTCTTGTCCATGCCGTAGGCCAGCGCCGCCGCCGTGGGCTCATTGATGATGCGCTTGACCTCGAGGCCGGCGATGCGCCCGGCATCCTTGGTGGCCTGCCGCTGGCTGTCGTCGAAGTAGGCGGGCACCGTGATCACGGCCTCGGTCACGGCCTCGCCGAGGTAATCCTCGGCGGTCTTCTTCATTTTCTTGAGCACTTCCGCGGAGATCTGCGGCGGGGCCATCTTCTTGCCCTTCACCTCGACCCAGGCGTCACCGTTGTCGGCCTTGACGATGCTGTAGGGCACCATGCCGATGTCCTTCTGGACCACGCCGTCGTCGAACTTGCGACCGACTAAGCGCTTGACCGCGTAGAGGGTGTTGTGGGGATTGGTGACGGCCTGACGCTTGGCGGACTGGCCCACCAGGATTTCGTTGTCTTCGGTGAAGGCGACGATGGAAGGGGTCGTGCGATCGCCCTCGGCATTCTCGATGACCTTCGCATTCTTGCCTTCCAGCACAGCCACACAGGAATTGGTGGTGCCGAGGTCGATGCCGATGATCTTACCCATTGCTCTTCTCCGGTCTCGATGCGTGATTCCGTTCCGACCTCGGCGCCCGTGGCGCTGTCGGAACGTGTTGGATTGTCTGCCTATATCGGTGCGTCGCCGCGAGATTCAAGTGCTCGCCACTGTGGGAGCGGCTTCAGAGGGTGTCCCAAAACTCAGCGTGGCGCCCCTGTGGGAGCGGATTTATCCGCGAATGACCCCGCAAGTCATTGATTTCTGGCAGTCCATTCGCGGCTGAAGCCGCTCCCACGGAGTCTTGCCAACCTTTTG
>SLTB01000097.1 GCA_007130155.1 Pseudomonadales bacterium | reverse complement strand
TGGTGGGTGTTGCAGGGGTCGAACCTGCGACCTTCGGCTTGTAAGGCCGACGCTCTCCCAACTGAGCTAAACACCCTCCCGTGCGGGAGACGCGCATGATACTGATTGGGTGGTGGGTGTCAATGTGATGTCGGCGGGATTTTCGCAGTCTAGAGGCACTCACCACGGGGTCGGAGCTGTCGGAGAACTCAATCAAGCTCCGTGCCGGCTTGGTGCATCCCTAAGGAAAGGGGACATCCAGAAAAGTTTCTGGATGTCCGGAATTGGGTTTTGGGTGGGATCAGGGTGCGGGTTCCAGGTCGGCGGCGATGCAGATCGCTCGCTGTTCGTTCCGGAACGGCAGGGTGTCCGGATAGAGGTAGCAAAGAAAGGGGACATCCAGAAAAGTTTCTGGATGTCCGGAATTGGGTTTTGGGTGGGATCAGGATACGGGTTCCACGTCGAAGGCGATGCAGATCCGCCGCTGTTCGCTCCGGAACGGCACGGTGCCGTGATAGAAGTAGGACGGGAACAGCCACATGCGGCCGTAGTCCGGGCGCGCATGGCGCAGATCGGGGGCGGTTTCGAAGCCCAGTGCCGCAGTGGGGCGGCCGAACTCCAGCCAGCCTTCCGGGTGGCGATCGGGGTCATCGATCACGTTGGGCAGCTCCAGGTACAGCACGCCGCTGAGCCAGCCGTTGGGATGCACGTGGGCGCGTTCATGGCCGCGATCATTCATTACCACGCCCCAGCTGCTGAGCTGGTAGCGATCAGGGCGGAACTTCACGACGGGATGCTCGGGGTCGTTGGGCAGGGCATCCATGTAGGCGCGCACGCCTTGGTGGATGCAGGCTTCCAGCGCGCGCAGGACGGCGGGCGGGCGCTCGAGCAGCTCGCCGGTGTGCTCGCCGTTCTCGGTGGAGAGGATGCCGCCACGCAGCGTCGGGTGGGTGCTGACGTGTTCGGCCAGGGCGGCGTTGAAAGCGACCAGGTCGGGGTAGCCCTCGGGCGCTTCGAAATCGTGGCCCATAAGATAGCGCTCGTAGTCGAGCAGCCAGCGGGCTTCCTCCTTGCGTCCGGCATCCCGCAGGGCGTGGGCCCGGTAGGCCAGGGCCAGGTAGTCGCGCCCGCGGGCGGCCTCGCAGGCGGCGAAGATCTCGATGGCGGCTTCGGGATCGCCAGCTCGAAGATGCAAGTCGCCGAGGTTGTAGTAGGGGTCGGGATAGGTCGGTTGCAGTTTGATCGCGCGTTGGTAGGCCTTGGCGGCTTCGTCGACGCGCGACGCGGCGGCCAGGGCCCCACCCAGATTCATGAAGTGCCCGGGATTGCTGCCATCGGCAGCCACGGCGCGCTGCAAAAGATGGATGGCGCGCTGATGGCGGCCGGCGCGGCTCTCGATCATGGCGAGGCTGCTGAGCGCATCGGCGTGATCGGGGACGGTGGCGAGGACTGCGCGATAGGCCTTCGCGGCTGCGTTGAAGCGTCCGGCGTGGTGGTGGGCGACGGCGTGGCGCATGAGGGTCGCCAGCGTCTCGGTAGACGGACTGGCGGCCTTGATACGCTTCGCTTTTATGGACGGTGTTCTGGCCATGCTGTCCTTCACGTTGCTAACCCGCATATCTCACCGATTCACGGCTGCGGACGCGGATAGACTGGCAAGTCCTGCCTGTCCGCCGGTGCGGTTGCGCTGTTGCGCACCATCCATGGTGCGCAACCTGCGGGCGTACTGCGTGCGGCCCGATTCGCTCCCGGCGTATCGGTCGACCTACTGTCAAGTACGCCTGCGCGCCCGAGCTGTCGCGCGCCTTGACTTTACCGGCATCTCCACGACCTCGCTTCGCGCATCGGTGAGATATGCGGGCTAGTGGGTTCCGGGGGCCGCCTGCGCGACCCGCGGGAACCCGGACATCATGCCAGGATGGACCTCAAAGGTTGTAGGCCAGTTCCACCCCCCAATGGCGGCGGATGTTCGGCACCCTGATCTCCAGCAGTCCACCGACGTTGGTGGTGGCCTGGTTGTGGATCTCGTTGGTGAGGTTCTTCACGAAGCCGGATACCCGGAAGCGCTCGGAGGTGTCGCGCCAGGTGAGGCTGGCGTTGATGATGTCCGAGGAGCCGCGCATGTGGTTCAGGAAGTCGCCATTGAACTGCTGGACACCCTCCAGTTCGGTGGCCCGGGAGGCCGACACCAGCTGCTTGGTGCGATATATCCAGTCCGCCGCGATGGTGAGCCGACCGAACTGATCCAGGTTCCAGTCGTAGGCGAAGCCGGCGGAGACGGACCACTTGGGCGAGCGGGGTCCCGGCAACAGGTTGGAATTGTCCGTCGGGACCAGCCAGCCAAGGAACTGGCCGACTTCATTGGTGACGCGCTCCGCGGGCGCGCACTGTTCGAGGTCCTGAGAGAACGGCCCTGGCAGGTCCGGCGGGTTGTCGGGATCGGTGCCGCTGAAGCCGTCGCCGTCGGCGCAGAAGCCCTTCTGTTTGGTGTTCAGGTAGCCGACGCTTGTCCAGAGGCTTAGGTTTTGGGTCGGCACCGCCCTGATCTCGGCTTCGAAGCCCTTGGTTTCCACGCTGCCGAGGTTGGATCCGACGGTCTCCTGCCCGCCAGCGCCCTGGGAGGGCCGGATGAAGGCCTGCTGGAAGTCCTGGATGTCGGTATAGAAGGCGTTGAGATTCACCTGCACCCGGTTGTCGAACCACTGACTCTTCACACCGATCTCGAAGTTGTCGGCGGTTTCCGGGTCGAAGGGGCCGATGGTGGTGGGTGTGGTGGCGCGGCCGTTGAAACCGCCGGACTTGAAGCCTTGGGCCCAGGTGGCGAAGCCCATGATGTCGTCGTTGAACTGGTAGCGCAGGCCGGCGGTGGCGGTGAACTCCGTCCAGCTCTCGGAGCCACGCAGCAGATTGTTGCAGAGAATCTGCGCGCCGCTGGGGTCGAGTTCGGGCCGGCAGCCGCCTTCGGCACCACCGCTGCTGTCGAAGCCGATGGCTGGGGTGAGACCGTACTGAGGGGTGAGATCCACCGGCACGATCTCGGTGAAGTCCACCTCCCACAGGGGCACGGACTGGCAGCCGGGCAGGCTGCTCGAGAACGCGGCGGTGGGATCGCCGGCACCGACGCCGCAGTGGCGGAAGGATTTTTTCTCAGAGGTGAAACGTCCCCCCAGCATGAGTGTCAGCTGATCGTTGACGTGCCAGTTGCCCTGGGTAAACACGGCCCAGGCGTCGTTGCTTTGGTTGCTCCAGCCTGCCTGGCCGCGGGTGGCAGGATGAGTGAAGGTGGGCGGGGCGCCGGGCTGAGTGAGCAGGATGTTCGGTGCGAACAGGATGCCAAAGGACTCCTGCAGCATGGTGAACTCCTGCTCGAAGTAGTAGGCCCCGGCGACGAAGTCGAAGCGGTCGGAGAAGGTGGAGGCGAAGCGCAGCTCGTGGCTGGTTTGGTCGTGCTCCTGGTCGCGCCGGCCTGCGAACAGGTCGTGGCGTGAGCCTTCGAGCATGAAGGTGATGCTCTCTTCCGTGTCCCGGTAGTTGCCGATGTAGGTGATGATGCCGAGATCGGGCAGCTCGTGATCCACCTGCACGGTGATGCCCCACTGATCGTTGTCGGCGCCCTGGCCGCGGAATTCGGTATTGATGTAGCGGTATTCCTCGCTGGCCGACTGGTCCTCGATGGGTCGGCCGCAGAGTTCGGCGGCGTTGGCGGCGGCGGTAGCCGGGTCCTGGCCGCCGACGATGAGGTTGTGGAGGGTCTGGGTGAGAATGATCAGATCGTTGTCCGGCGAGCCGCCGGCGCCGCTGCCGCCCCCTGTGAAAAGGGTGAAGGGATCGTCCCGGCAGTAATGGTGGGAGGCGCCGGGATAGGTGTCGTCCCGGGTGCGGCCCCACTCGCCGCGGACGACGACGTCGGTGCGTTCGTTGGGCGCCCAGCGCAGGGAGGGCAGCACGGTCAGACGGTCGTTGGCGCCACGGCGCTCGTCGTTGAAGGTGTTCTTCCAATATCCGTCGTGGTTGGTGGACTTCGCCGCCAGACGAAGGGCAACGGTTTCGCTCAGGGGCAGATTGGCGATGCCCTTGACGTCGAGGCGGCCGAAATTGCCGGCCTGCACCGAGGCACCAAAGCTGGTGTCGTCGAACTGCGGCGCGTTGCGATTCACCAGCACGGCGCCGGCGATGGTGTTGCGGCCGAACAAGGTGCCCTGGGGGCCGCGCAGGAGCTCCACGGCATTGACGTCGAGCATGTCGCCCAAGGCCGTGGAGACACGCCCCTGGACCACGCCGTCGACCAGGATGGCGACCTTGGAATCCGAGGCCGACTCGATGTCGGCGGTGCCCTGGCCGCGAATGACGAAGGCTGCCGAGTTCTGGAAGATGCCCACCGGCTCCAGAATGACGTTGGGTGATGCATTGGTGAGATCGCGCAGGTCCTGCGCAAAGGCGCGTTCGAGCGCTTCACCGCTGACGGACGTCATGGGAATGGCGACTCGCTGGAGGTTCTCGTCGCGCCGGGTGGCGGTGACGACAATCTCTTCAATCATGGGCTGGCTCGCCAATGGATCCGGGCCGGGGGTGAGTGCCAAGCCTGTGCAGGCCGCCATGAACATGGCGTGCCGCAAAGGCTTGATGGTGAAGTTGAAGGTGTGGTTGCCGTCAATCATATTCGCCCCTCCTCGTTGCGCACTGGGTGCGCTTATGTTTTGGCTATGAATCCCCTCATCAAGCTCCTTAAAAACCGGGTGGTGGCACAGAGCGCCACCTTGCCCTACAAACAAGGACAAGCTGGGTTATCAACGAAACCTCGAACGGCCCACCACGGCTGGGAGCGGATCGCGATCCGCCAAATACGGTGGGTTACAGATGGTTGCCAGAGTCCTGGGAAACAGTCAAGCGCGAATGATTGATCTTCTTGGAGAGCTGCCGGCCAGGCACATCAAACGCTGCGTCGTTCGGGACGTCATGGCTCCGCTTGGATGGCATGGCCCTGTTCAGCCGGTCTGCTCGAACCGCCTGCACTGACGCGGGTTGAGTTCGGGGAAGGGTCAGTCCGCCAGGCTCTGATTCATGTCCAGAGCTGGGGAGTCGCAGCCGGGGCGGCCGACGATTTTGGCGGGGACCCCAGCGACGGTAACGTGAGGCGGGACGTCCTCGAGGACGACGGACCCGGCGCCGACCTTTGCGCCTTCACCGACTTCGATGTTGCCGATGATCTTGGCTCCGGCAGAGAGCAGAACGCCGCGGCGGATCTTCGGGTGGCGGTCGCCGGAGACCTTGCCGGTGCCGCCCAGGGTGACTTCGTGGAGGATGGAGACGTCGTCTTCCACCACGGAGGTCTCGCCCATGACGATGCCGGTGGCATGGTCGAGCATGATGCCGCTGCCAAGGCTGGCGGCCGGATGGATGTCGACGGCGAAGGTGGCGCTGACCTGGTTCTGGATGAACACAGCCAGGGGCTGCCGGTCCTGATGCCAGAGCCAGTGGGCGACGCGGTAGGCCTGCAGGGCATGGAAGCCCTTGAAGTAGAGGAAGGGCGTGGAGTAGTGGCTGCAGGCCGGGTCGCGGTTGCGGGTGGCGATGATGTCGATCTCGGCCGCCTTGAGGATGCTCGGATCGGCCTCCATGGCCTCGCAGATCACCTCGCGGATGAGCATGGCCGGCAGCACGCCGCTGTCGAGTTTGTTGGCCAGATGGAAAGATAGCGCCGAGCCGAAGTCTTCATGGTTGAGGATGGTGGCATGATAGAAACTGCCGAGGATGGGCTCCTGGATGACCATGGCCTTGGCTTCTTGTCGGATCGCCGCCCAAAGGCTGGTGGCGCCGTCAAAATCGGCGCTGGCGTGCATTTGCGCGACTTCGTTGTCGTAGCGTGTCTCGATGGCGGCTCGCATGTTGCGTCTCCGGCCGGGTCCCTGATCTTCGGGCGCGTGGGGCTTATGCAGCGAAGGTTGCGCCCAGGCTTTAATGATTGCAATAGTTGCATGAGAGGACCATCTGTCCGACTGTCGTCCGCAGAGATCGCCGCCCCGCTTGCATCGATGGCGGGTGCGTCTGCTATAAGTGGCAGTGGGAGGGGATGGCAGGCTCAGGTTTCATCGCCGTTGGGCTTCAGCGACGTGGCCAATGTGGAGCATGAGGCACTGTCTCCTGAATATGCACATCGAACAGAGCTGACTGGCTGACGTGTCCGAACCCATCCATGCTTTCCATCCCGGCACTTTCCGTACGGTCGGCCTTATCGGCCGTCTCGGCAATCCGCTTGTGGCCGATACCCTTGTGCGCATCCATCGTCTGCTCATGGCCCGCGGGGTGCAGGTGCTGGTGGAGGAGCCGACGGCGGGCATGCTCGAGGGTCTGGCTGCGCCGCCGAAGCTGTGTCATCGCCACGATCTTGGTGGCCGCTGCGACCTGGTGATCGTGGTGGGTGGCGACGGCAGCTTGCTTGGGGTGGCCCGGGAGCTGTCCGTTTCCGGAGTGCCGGTTCTGGGCGTGAACCGGGGCTCACTGGGATTCCTGGCTGACATCTCGCCCGATGAGGTGGAGGCGGGTGTGAGTGAGGTGCTCAGCGGCGCCTACGCCATCGACGAGCGCTTTCTGCTCGAGACGGAAATTCTGCGTGGTGGTGAACGGGTGGCGGGTGGGGCGGCACTGAATGACGTGGTTGTTCATGCCGGAACCCTGTCTCGGATGATGGAGTTCCAACTTTTCGTGGATGACGAGTTCGTCTACGAGCAACGTTCCGATGGGGTGATCGTCTCCACACCGACCGGCTCCACGGCCTATTCGCTGTCTGCGGGCGGCCCGATCATGCACCCGAAGCTCGACGCCATCTGCGTGGTGCCCATGTTCCCCCATACGTTGACCAGCCGACCGCTGGTGGTGCAGGGCAACTGCGAACTGGCCATCGTCATCGGTGACTACAACGACACCTCGCCCCAGGTGAGCTGCGATTCCCAGGTGGACTTGCATACCGAACCCGGCGACCGGGTGCTGGTGCGCAAGCGTCCCGGGCCTCTGCGGCTGTTGCATCCGCTGGATCACTCCTTTTACGAGAGCTGCCGCTCGAAGCTCGACTGGGGCAGCCGCCTCGGCGACAAGCCCCGGGATTAGGCCGTGGGAGCGGCTTCAGAGGGTGTCGCAAAAGGTTGACAAGACTCCGTGGGAGCGGCTTCAGCCGCGAATGGACTGCCAGAAATCAATGACTTGCGGGGTCATTCGCGGATAAATCCGCTCCCACAGGGGCGCCACGCTGAGTTTTTCGACACCCTCTTCAGCCGCGAATGCGACCTGTTGGATCAACAACTTGCGTGCCATTCGGGAATGGCCTATCGCGGATAAATCCGCTCCCACGTAGCTTCGGGGCTGACTAGTTCGACACCCTCTTCAGCCGCGAATGACGACGCGACGTGTGCGGACAAAGCCCGCTGTTGCGCGCCATCTCTGGCGCGCCCCCATTCGTCGTGCACCTCCTGCCACGCATTCCGATCCCGCCGAAATGCTCTCACGGGGGGAGTATTCCGTATAATCGCGGCATGAGCGATACGGATCCCACCCAACTTGACCCGGATTTTCACGCCTACGATCTCATTGGTGACGTCCATGGCTGCGCGGATGCGCTGATGGCCCTGCTCGACGGGCTGGGCTATCGGCAGATCCACGGCGTCTGGCGGCATCCCCAGCGCATCGCGTTGTTCACCGGGGATTTGATCGATCGAGGGCCATTGGTGCGGGAAACCGTGCTGCGGGTTCGGGAGATGGTGGATGTCGGTGCCGCCCAGGTGGTGCTTGGCAATCACGAGTACAACCTGGCCGGCTGGTTCTTTCCGGCGCCGGAGGACAGCGGCCGGGATTGGCTGCGCCCCCGCACCGAGCGTAACGAGGCGGGGCTGGAGGCGACGCTCGAGGGCTTTCGTGGACATCCGGCGGATCTCGAGGCGACGCTGGCCTGGATAGGGGAGTTGCCACTGTGGCTCGAGAGTCCGGCGCTGCGGGTCATCCATGCCTGCTGGGATGCGGAACTGCTGGCTGCGTTTCGGGCAGAGCATGATGAGCGCACCTTGACGCCATCGTTGGCCCGAGAGGCCTGCTATCCGGGCAGTCTGGCGCGGCGCTTTCTGGATCGCATTCTCAATGGTTCGGAGCTGCGGCTGCCTGAAGATCGGTTCATGTGCGGGCGCGACGGCCTGCCCCGGCGGTCCTTTCGCACGGCGTTCTGGACCCAGGATGCCGAGACCCTCGGTGAGGTGGCTTTCCAGCCTGACCCGCTGCCGGAGGACGTGCATGGACGTCCCATCGAGGATCACGAGCGGGAGCGTCTCCTCAGCTATCCGACTCATGCACCACCGGTGTTCTTCGGCCACTACTGGCTGTCAGGATTGCCGCAGCTGCAGGCTCCGAATGTCTGCTGCCTGGATTACTCCATGGTGCTCGGTGGCCGCCTGGTGGCCTATCGCTTCGACGGTGAAGCCCGACTCGATGCTCAGCACTTTGCATGGGTGCCCTTCTCCCGCGAGGAGCGCGCCCAGGGCCTGTGAATCAATCGTCGCCACAACGCCTGCTGGCGCTGATCAGTCCCACTGGGGACTTGCACGTGGCTGTTCCTGTTCCGGTTCCGGTTCCGGTTCCGGTTCCGGTTCCGGTTCCTGTTCCCTGGCGCCCTGCGGGCGATCGGCGCTGATCCAGCATGGGGGTAGTCCGGAGACCGGGCCTATTGATCAGGCCTAACCCGCAAATCCCACCGATTCACGGCTGCGGACGCGGATATACTGCCGAATCCCGCCCGTCCGCCCGTCCGCCGGTGCGGTTGCGCTGTTCCGCACCATCCATGGTGCGCACCCTGCCGGCGACGCGATTCGCTCCTGGCCAATCGGTCGACTTACTGTCAAGCAAGTACGCCTGCGCGCGCGAACTGTCGCGCGCCTTGTCTTTACCGGTATCTCCACGCCCTCGCTTCGCGCATCGGTGAGATATGCGGGCTAATGCGCTCCATGTTCCTCTGGCGTATCCACGTCCCGATGGATGCCGGGATCTTCGCAGGACAGATCGATGACGCCGGGCGTTGCCTCGATGATTGAGCGGGCGCCGACGTCGCCGTCGAGGCAGGACAGGGCGGCGAAGTGTTCGCGGCCGAAGCCGACGGGGTGGCCGGGGCGGCCCTGCTGGCAGGGGCGGACGATGCAGGTGTGATTACCGGAGGCGATCTGCTGCCTCAGCGTTAAGATCAGGCTGTGCAGTGTGCCGGGACGCAAGTACGGCATGTCGCCGAGCCCAACCAGGGCATAGTCCCAGTCCTGGCAGTGACGAATGCCGGCGGCCAGGGAGGCGCCCATGCCGTTGCGGGAATGGGTTGCGAAAGTGATGGCGAGGTCCGGGAACTGTTTGGAGAGGCTCGAGGCAAGTTCGCGCTCGCCAGGCTCACTCTCGGCGCGCAGTACCACCCGCAGTGCCACGTTCAGTGCTGGCAGGGCCTGCTGCCAGACTGTGAGGGTGGTTTCCAGCAGGGTCCCACCGTTAGCCAGGATGGCACGACGTTTGTCGCTGCCGTAGCGACTGCCGCGCCCGGCGGCCAGAATCAGGCCACCACCCGTGATACTCAATCGTCCACGCCCAGCAGCTGCCGCAGCCGGCGCGTGGGTTGGGTGAAGCGCAGGGCCTTGGGATCGAAGTGCTCGGGGTCGAAGCCGTTGGATAGCCACGCCTGCATATCGTCGTGTTCGGGATCCTCGGGATTGCTGAAGACCTCGAGCAGATGCGCATAACCCGGCGGGCCACCGCAGTCCTCGGGCGGGCAGGCACGCTCGCCGGCGACGCATTGAGGATAGCGCTGGCCCTTGCTGCGGGCCTCGATGCCCAGCAGGGTCACGCGATGCTCCCAGCCATCGCCATAATCGTAGCTGTACAGCGCCCTGTCTCCAGGCGTATCCAGGTGGTCGATCACCCGGTGCTCCCAGCCCGCGGCCACCTGGCTCTCATCGCCGAAACCCCACTCCTCATCGGGGATGCCGAAGCGTTTGTCCTCGCCGCCGAGGGTGTCGGCGATGCGGAAGTCATGTGGATGGGTATCCCACCAGCCCATGCTGTCCTGGATGGCAGCATGCAGATCCCAGAACGAGAAACGGGCGGGGACGAGCAGTTCACGCCAGATCGGTGGGTGGATGTTTTCGAGTTCGACGCGCAGCCTGAGCAGATCGCGGTCCTGATTGGCCATGGCTCGGGGTCTCGTCAACGGGCGGCGGTGGCGCGCTCGGTAGGGCCGGTCGCGGTCGCTTGCGCGATCAGTGCTGTCAGCTCCGCGAGGATGGCGATGGCGATCTCCGGCGGTGTCTTGCTGCCGATGGGCAGACCCACGGGAGCGTGCAGGCGATCGATCTGCGCCGGGCTGATGTCGAGTTGGGCCAGACGTTCGCGGCGTTTGGCGCTGGTGCGGCTCGAGCCCATGGCGCCCACATACCAGGCGCTGGTTTCCAGGGCCGCCATCAGGCCCATGTCGTCGATGCGGGGATCGTGGGTCAAGGCGATGATGGCGGAACGCGGATCATCGGCGTGAGCCCTCACGGCGTCGTCGGGCATGGCGCATACGGTGCGGACGCCAGCAACGCCCCACTGGGCCAGCATGTCCTCGCGGGGATCGCAGACGGTGACATCATAGTCCAGGACCTGGGCCATCTCTGCCAGATAGCGCGAGACCATGCCGGCGCCGATCAGGAACAGTTGCCGACGTGGGCCATAGGTCTGCTCCAGAACGGGAACGGTTCCGGGCGCCTCCTTCAGGGTGAGGGGTGCGAAGTGATCGCTTTCGATGATCGTCATGGTCGCCCCTGCGGCCAGGCTGACGCTGCGGGTGATGCAGGCCCGTTGGGCCAGGCGTGTTGCGATGGTATCGAAGATCGGCGCGTGGTCAGGGGTGAGCGGTTCCACCACGACATGCAGGTGACCGCCGCAGGGCAGGCCGAGCTTCTCGGTGTCCGCGGGAGCAAGGCCATATTTCAGCAGTTGCGGAGTGTCAGTGATGAGTTCACCGGCGATCAGTTTCTCGATCAGATCGTCTTCGACGCAGCCGCCGGACAGAGAGCCCACCAGCGCGCCATCCTGCCTGCAGGCCAGCAGGGAACCCACTGGTCGCGGTGAGGAACCGTACGTGGCGACGATGGTCGCCAGCCAGCACGACTCGCCGGCGGCAAGCCAGTCGCGAACCGCGGTCAGGACGGCCTGATCCACTGCCTGCATGGGTGACTCCGAGGATGACGTACAGAGGCCGATTCTGCGCTTTTCGACAGCAGCTTCCAATTGGGGGCGATTCTGGACATCCAGAAAAATTTCTGGATGTCCGTTCACTTTCACTGGATGTCCGCTCACTTTCATTCAGCTGAGCATGGCGCTTGTGCAGCGCGCGGAGCTCTTCCTATGGGAGCGCGCTTTGCGCGCGATCGCCCGCTGGGCGGGCTTCCACGTGCTTCTTCCGCTGACGCGGTCGCTAGCCCAGCCGCAGTGACGACAATTCGGGACATCCATGGAAGTTCCTGGATGTCCGCTAATTCCGGGACATCCATGGAAGTTCCTGGATGTCCGCTCATTGCTAGAAAAGTTTCTGGATGTTCAATGATTCATCCAATGATTCAGGCCAGCTTCAAGGGCATGGTTCGCAGGCGTTGGCCGGTGGCGGCGAAGACGGCGTTGGCCACCGCCGGGGCAATGGGTGGCAGGCCGGGTTCGCCGACGCCTGTGGGGGGAGCATCGCGGTCGACGAAATACACGTCGATCGCCGGTGTTTCATCCATGCGCAGCAGGTCGTAGTCGTGGAAGTTGGACTGCTTGATGCCGCCGTCTTCCAGCGTGACCTTGCTCTTCAATGCGGCGGTGAGGCCAAAGACGACAGAGCCTTCCATCTGGGCGCGAACGATGTCCGGGTTGATCACCAGGCCGCAGTCGATGGCGCAGACCACCCGGTGGACGCGGATTCGGCCATTTTCCACCGATACTTCGGCGATTTCCGTGACTACGCTGCCGAAGGATTCATGCACGGCGATGCCCTGGCTGCGGCCGCTTGCAGGCTGCCCCCAGCCAGCTTTTTCTGCGGCCAGTTTCAGTGTTGCCAGATGGCGCGGATGCTCGGCCAGACGCTCGAGACGGAAGGTGAGGGGGTCGGCGCCGATGGCGTGGGCCACTTCGTCGACGAAGCTCTCCACCACGAAGGCGTTCTGGGAATGACCGACGGAGCGCCAGAAACCGATGGGCACGCCGGGATCATCCACGATGGATTCCACGCGGACATGATCGATGGCATAGGGCAGATCGGCGGCACCTTCGGTGCTGGAACTGTCGCGGCCGCGGATAACGGCGCCGCCTGCGCGCCCGAGGACGTTGGTCACCCCGCCCGGTACCCAGGTCGGCATGAGCGCGCCCAGGAAGTCGGGGATCAGGGTGCCGATGATGCTCGGGCCTACCAGCCGGTGTTCCCAGCCGCTGACCTGGCCCTTGTCGTCCAGCGCGGCGCGCAGACGGTTGCAGGTGGCCGGGCGGTAGAAGTCGTGGCGCATGTCGTCCTCCCGGGACCACAGCACCTTGACCGGGCGACCAGCGAGGCGAGCCACTTCCACCGCCTCGGCGGCGTAGTCGGGAATGCCTCGGCGCCCGAAGCCACCGCCCATGAGGGTGGAGTGCACCCGGACCTTGTCCCGGGGCAGTTTCGCGGCCTCTGCGGCCACCGCCTGCACGACATCGGGACCCTGGGTCGGTACCCAGACGTCGCAGATGCCGTCGTGCAGCCAGGCGGTGCAGTTCATGGGTTCCATGGTGGCATGGGCGAGATGGGGGATGACGTACTCGGCTTCGATGACCCGCTGGGCCTGCGCCGCCGCGCGAGCGAAGTTGCCGTCGTTGCGGGCGTTGCGGCCTTTCTGCTCATCCAGTGCCCGGCGCTGGGCGGCCTCGATGCCGGCACTGTCCAGGCCTTTCAGTGGACCCTCGGACCAGCGCGCGGTGATCTTGCCGGCACCCTGACGGGCGGGCCAGTAACCCTCGGCAATCACGGCCACGCCGGTACGAACTGCCATGATGTCGATGACGCCGGGTACCTTGCGGGCTTCCTGGGCTTCGAAGCCCAGGAGTTCGGCGCCAAAGCGAGGGGCGCGGACCACCACGGCGGTGGCAAGGTGCGGAATGTCGTTGCCGTTGAGCCCAACGTCGATGCCAAAGGCTGCCTGGCCGGTGCTCTTGCTGACCCGGTCGGTGCGGGGTACGGACTGGCCGATCCAGCGGAATTCCGAGGCAGGCTTGAGGGCCGGGTTTTTCGGGATGGGCTTGCGCGCGGCCGCTTCGGCCAGTTGGCCGAAACGGGCGCTTTGGTTGCTGCGTCGGTGATGAACGGCGCCGTCTTCGAGTTCGAGTTCCAAGGCCGGTACCGACCAGCGTTCTGCTGCTGCGGCGATGAGCATGTCGCGTGCCGCGGCGCCGGTCTGACGCAGGGGCTGGTAGCGGTTGGCGATGCTGGTGCTGCCGCCGGTGATCTGGATGGGGTCCTGGAAGCGCGGATGCACAGGGGCCAGATGGATGTGGATGCGGGCAGGGTCCAGGTTCAGCTCCTCGCCCACCAGGGTCGGCAGGGAAGTGATGACCCCCTGGCCCATCTCGGTCTTGTCGAGCTGGAAAATCACCCGGTCATCGGGGGTGATCTGCAGCCAAGCGTCCGGGCTGAGATCGCCGTCGGCAGCGATGGCCGGGGCGCTGGCGCAGCCTGCCAGGTTGACGCCCACGATCAGGCCGACGCCGGTGACGGCTGTGGTCTTGAGCACAGTGCGGCGGGTGACAGCGGGGCCGAGGTCTCGGTCGCTCATGCCGGCAACCCTCCCACCGGGGCAACGGCAACGTTGGGATCGAAGTTCTGCACCACGACTTCCCCACCTCGCTTGAGTTCTGCGGCGCGGCGGACCGCAGCGCGAATGCGGGGATAGGTGCCGCAGCGACAGAGATTGCCGGCGAGGGCGCGGTCGATCTCTGCGTCGCTGGGATCGTCGTTGGCGTCGATCAGCGCCGCGGTGGCCATGATCTGGCCTGACTGGCAGTAACCACATTGGGCGACGCTGCCTTCGATCCAGGCCTGCTGTGCTGGATGCAGGTCGCTGATGGCCGAGCCGGAGCCAAGCCCTTCGATGGTGGTCAGGCGGCGGCCAGCAGCTGCGGCAAGGGGCGTGGCGCAGCTGCGGATGGGCCGGCCGTCCAGGTGAATGGTGCAGGCACCGCACAGGCCCAGGCCGCAGCCGAACTTGGTCCCGGCCAGCCGCAGGCCGTCACGGATCACCCACAGCAGGGGGGTGTCGGCGGGCATGTCGACGCTGCGCGCCACGCCGTTGAGTTCGAACTCCACCATGAATCGTTCTCCTGCACGGGCCCGAGCAAAGATTCTAGCGAAAAGGATGGGCGCCTGCGCGCCGCAGGCTTTTCCTGTGGGAGCGCACAGGGCGGGCTCCCACAGGGTCGCTGCTGGCGATGCGCGGTGCTCCAGGCAGTACACGCTCCAGCGCGCTGGATGAGGCCGCACGCGCTGCGCTGTGCTGAATGCTGTTGTCGGAGCGCGCAGGGCTCGCGATCGCCCGCAGGGCGGACTTTGGCACTGCGTGCACTTGCAGTTCGCCGGGCGCGTCGGGTAGTGCACAATGCGGCGGTGTCCGCTGGTTTGGAGCTCGTGTTGTACGTCGCCCTGGAAGTGAGTCCCGAGGTGGATCTGCGGCCATTGTCGGCATGGCTTAGTGAGCGTGGGGTGCCGCACCGGATCTTCGAGGCTTCCGGCAGGCTGCGGCTCGAAGTTCCGGACGAGCGTTTCAAGGCGCTGGTGGACGAGGGCTGGGAGGCTCAGAACCGGGGAGAGTTGCCCGATGTGGTGGTGTCATATCGGGGTGCGGGTATGGCCGATGGGTTGCTGGATCTGGCCCAGCGCAATCCGCTGTGCATCTTTCTCGTCATCATTACGCTGCT
>SLTB01000277.1 GCA_007130155.1 Pseudomonadales bacterium | reverse complement strand
TGGACACGTGGTCTTCGTTTCCGCGGAAGCGGGATTCGCGGCAGTCGGCGACGTTCTCTTCGCCGGCTCCATCGGCCGCACCGACTTCCCTCGCGGCAACCACGAGCAACTCATCAGCAGCATCCGCGAACGTCTGTTTCCACTCGGGGACGACATCACCTTCATTCCCGGCCACGGCCCCGTCTCCACCTTTGGCCAGGAGCGCCGCGTCAATCCCTTCGTAGCGGACATGCTGTTCAGCTGAGCACCCTGCGCGCTCCCCCGCCTCTTAGCCCGCATATCTCACCGATACGCGAAGCGAGGGCGCGGAGATGCCGGTAAAGAAAAGGCGCGCGACAGTTCGGGCGCGCAGGCGTACTCGACAGTACGTCGACCGATTCGCCGGGAGCGAATCGAGCCGCACGCAGTGCGCCCGCAGGGTGCGCGCCAGGGAAGGCGCGCAACAGCACCCGGACGGAGCGCAACCGCAGCGGCGGACCGGCAGGATTGGCCGGTATATCCGTGTCCGCAGCCGTGAATCGGTGAGATATGCGGGTTAGCGAGTCGAGTGATCGAAGGCCGTGGAAGCGCCCTTTGGGGGCAATCAGCGCCGACTGGCGCTGCAGCCATCCATCGCCCGAAACGTGGGCTCCCACCATGGCGTGCTGCGAGCAGACTCTACGCTCCTTTACGCATCGAGGAATGAAATTCTTTTTCATCAGAGGGCGATAGCGTAGCGTCAGAAGGGCCGATCGCCGCGGACGATGACCCGTCGCATGTAGCGGCGCTGTCCGTGGTAGTCGTTCAACGCGTAGTGAAAGAGGCAACGGTTGTCCCAGATCGCCAGGGTACCGGGCGTCCAGCGCAGCCGAGCCACGTAGCGCTCCGAAGTGGCGTGCGCAGCGAGTTCTGAGAGCAGTGGCAAACTGGCCTCCCGACTCATGCCCACGATCCGGACGGTATGCGCCAGACTGCAGTAGATGCTCTTGCGCCCCGTGTCTGGATGGGTTCGGAACAGGGGATGCTCCACTTCGTCTTCCGCCCTGTCGGCATTGCCACCGTAGCGCTCCCCGAGATCCGCCTGAGCCGCCTCGCTGGCATAGGCACCGCCCTGGCCGTGCACCAGGCTCGGCGAAAAAACGCCTCGCGCATCGGCCAGTTCATCCCGCAGCTCGGCGGGCAGATCGTCGTAGGCCGCTCTGGCATCTGCAAACAAGGTGTCACCACCCACCGCCGGCACCTCCACGGCGTAGAGCACCGTCGCCTTTGGGGGCTGCAGCAGGTAGGAGGTGTCCGTATGCCAGAGCCCACCGAAGTTAGTCACCGATGACGCCTCCTTGATGATGTCGATCACGTTCGGATGAGCATCGCTGCCCTTCATGAAGGGGTACACGTCGAGTGCACCGAACCCTGCCGCGAACGCAGCCTGCTCAGCCGCGGACAGCTGCTGGTCCCGAAAACAGAGCAGACCGAACTCGAGCCAAGCGCAATGAATTTCCGCTCGGACCTCGGGCGCAAGGGACTGACACAGATCCACACCTGCGACTTCCGCTCCAAGCGGGCCCAGCTGCAGGGCGATATCAATGTGTCGATAGTCGTGTATGACCTGTCACCTCGCGAGCCGTACGCTGGCGCTTGCCGCCCGCCTCGCTCAGGCTATCAAGACCGGGAATAGGACGCAGCAGGGGAAGGGCAATGACACATGCAGCCGAAGCAACGGACTCCGTGGATCTCATGGCACCAGAGGAGATCTACGACCCTGCGATTTCCGCGCGCAAGCTGCTGGCAGGACCCCGTTGCCGCCGCTACGAGCGTTTTGATCCGCCCTTCTTCATTGTTTCGCGCGACGAAGACGTCGAGCGCATATCCTGCGCGAACCAGAGACCTTCCTGAGCGGGCAGGGTCAAGGGCCCAACTTTGCTCCACCAGTAGGCTTGGTGTCCGACCCGCCCAAGCACACGTTTTTCCGGCGCCTGTTGCAGGAGGACTTCCTGCCTCGCTCCATCAGCCAGCTGCGGCCCCGACTCGAGGCTATTGCCAATGCACTGCTCGACGACGTCGCCGCCAAGGATGTCTGGGACCTGAACGATGACCTCGCCTTTCCGCTGCCGGTGACCATCATCTGCGAGATCTTCGGGATTCCCACCGACGACATAGGCCAGTTCAAGCGCTGGTCAGACGCCTCCGTCGCGACCCTGTCCGCCCAGGATCCCACTGATTACCTGGTCGAGATGGGGCGCATACGGGAGTACGTCCTCGAACTGCTGCATCGCCGCCGGGCCGAAGGCGACGACGAGCGACTGCTGGCCCGCATCACCCGGGCCAGACTGGACGGCGAGTACCTCTCAGACGAGGAAGCCGTGGGTTTGGTGCTGCAGCTCTTCGTCGCCGGTAACGAGACCACCACGTCGCTGATCACCAACTTCGTCTGGCGCATGCTCAGCACGCAGGTCTGGGCGGAGTTCTGCGCCGGCCGCTTTGATCTCGACTTGGCCATCAACGAGAGTCTGCGCTTCGACCCGCCGCTACTCGGCCTGTGCCGCACCACTGCAAGAGAGGTGGAGATCGGCGGCACTATGATTCCCGCCCACACCAAGGTACTCACCCACTAAGGCGCGGCCAACCGTGATCCAGCAGCGTTCACGGATCCGAACGTCTTCGACCCACAGCGTCAGGGCAGGAAGATCCTGTCCTTCGGACTGGGCATTCATGTCTGCCTGGGGATGGAACTCGCGAAGCTCGAAGCCCGAGTGGCGCTGGACGCACTGCGTCAGCGCTGCCCAGATCTGCAGCTGGTCGACGACGGCGAGCGCATCGGTCCCTTCCTGTTCTGGGGGCGGCGCCAGCTTCCGGTGCGCAGCTGATCTCGAGCCTAGGAGGCTGCGCGGTAGGACTGGGCGCATGCGAGACGCTCCCACTTCGAGGCCGATTCAACGACCGATCGAGGAGCGTAGTGATGCTGCGTGACGAAATGGGGCGATCGGAGCGGGCCGAAGCGAGGGAGTCGCAGCGCGTTCACGTCCTACCGCGCAGGCTCCTAGTGGGACAAGCGCCCTGTGGCGCGGATGCCAGTCAACGAGACAATTCGCAGAGCTCCGCTTGTCAGTCTCGTTGACTGGCATCCGCGGCCGGCGCCTAATCCAAGCCAGGGGTAATCCTCGACGCGCTGTGACGTAACACTCCGCACGGGCCGCACGGGCCGCATCCTGCGATGCTGTGCCCTGCTCGGAAACGGCACCGCAACGAGCCTTTCAGGGACGAACACAGCGATGAGAGAATCCGGCGCGTTTTTCCACGCCAAGCGTCGATCTGCAATCCTCGCCCCATGGCTCATATGCCTTCTCTTGGCTTCCTGCGGGGGTGGTGGCGGGAATGCCTCGGGCATAGGCGGACCGGTCGCGAGCAACCCTCCACCGACAGGAGGGGGAGGAGCACCAACAGCGACCGTGACGGCCGAGGAAGACCACTTCGAGGTCAGCGCGGCCATGGGCGAACCCGCACCGAGTCGCAGCACCTTGCTGAAGCTCGAGAACGGCCCTGAAGACGGGATCTACCTATACTACGACTTCACTTCAAACGCGCTCGACGACCTGCTGTTCTTCGTCGAAAGCGACACGACGGCGCGCACAGAGCTGCGCTTTCGCGCACCGGCTGCGCTGGCACCGGGAACCTATACCGACTTCGTCGTGCTCGATCTTTGCCTCGATGAGCTGTGTCTGCAGCCCGTGAACGGCAGCCCGTTGACCCTGTCGACGAGCTACACCGTCACCGCTGCCACCGTGGGGACACTGCCTCCTGAACCCGAGCCGGCGTGGCCGCTGCTAGAGCCGCTGCAACGGATCGAACTCAGCCACGACGTCATCGATGCCGAATACAGCGCTGCACTGGACGCCATCGTGATGGTCGGTCTCCGGCCGGCGCCAGCCTTGCACGTCTATCTTCTAGGCAGCGGCGAGCGCCGGGAACTGACACTACAACGCGCTCCGACTTCGGTGGCTCTGTCCCCGGATGGACGCTTCGCGGCCCTGGGCCACGATGCCATGATCACGCATGTGGACTTGGCTACGCTGGAGACGCCGAGTCCCGAGGTGAAGCAGCTCGACGTGTCGGCACGGGTGGGGGCTCTCGTGCTCGATCGTCACGGCGTCGCGCACGTCATCCCCGCGGTGGATCAGTGGGTCGTAGTGCACTCCGTGGACGCGGTCACCAACGTTGAGCGTCTCGGCTCGATGGTGCGAGCAGGCGGTGTAGCAGCCCTTCACCCCACCGAAGACGCCTTCTATGTCGCGACACGTGGCCTGTCTCCGGCCAAAATCGAAAAGCACGTCATCCAGAACGGACTCGCCGCTGAGCGGCTCGATTCACCCTATCATGCGCAACATGAGGCATGCGGAAACGTCTGGCTGTCCCGAACCGGAAAGACCATCTACACGGCCTGTGGCAACACTTTCCGTTCGTCTGCCGACGCGAAACAGGACATGGTCTACAGCGGGCAGATCGAGCTGAGTTTCGACCGGGGAAGAATCGATTCTCTCAGTCACTCGGCCGCCGGAACGGATGTCCTGTTCATCGAGGCCGACAGTTCAATCGGCTGCGCTCATCATAGTGACCCTGCGAGTTGCCTCCGGCGCATCACGGTCGTGGGCAGTGAGTTCCTCGACCTGCGCGAGCGCTATGACCTCCCACGCGTCACCGTCAATGGTCAGGCGTTCAGCCAGCGCGCCATGTTCGTCTTCCAGGGCGCTGACGGCCATGGCCGATACATGATCAGCCGACTCCTGGAGGTTCCGGCGGAGACTCACTTCATCAGCATCCTGCGTTGAAGCGTGATGGGCTCCTCGAGCGGTCGCCGTCAGGAATAAGGGATTTTGCGAGTCAGTAGCTCGACCGCCGAGGGATGCTGTAGCCGGAGGTCAGAACGCTGATCGGTGGCTCGCGCCCCACGAGGGCTTCGAGCAGGATCAGTTCTTCATCGGTATGGTCCTTGAACGGCGCCGGCTGCACCAACTGCCCACTCGCCCCCGACGCCAGTACGTAGCGCGGTGCATCGTGATGCACCGAAACAATCTCTTCGCGACTGCGTGCATCCGCGCGCGCCTCGATGACTACCGTTCCGTAACAGGTGCAGACATAGTCCTGATCGTCCTCCAGCTGGACATAGACTCCTGTACCCCGAATGCCGACCAGCGCATGGGGTGTCTGCAGCCGGTAGGCGCCGCCTCCGAACACAGACAGGACGCCGCCGCGAATCAGCGTCAGTCCGTCGAGACGCCGCTCATCGCCGCGCTCGCCGATCAGGATCCGGCTGCGTGGGCGCGCATAGAAGGCCGCGTCGCCGACCACGAACACCAGCCCGCCGGCGTCCGTCTCGACTTCGTCACCCGCCGCAATCAGCGTTGTCTCAGTGGCACGCTCACCGTTGATGCGGGCACCATTCTCGAGCCGATAAATGGAACGCCCTTCTGGCAATCGCTGCGGTCGTCGTCCGACCACCCCCGCACAGCCCATCCCGGTCGCCACGAAGGCGCCCGCGGCGAGCATGCGCACCAGCAAACTCCGCCGCAGCGGATCAACTTCCACGGCCATGTCCACCCTCCCCAAGACGTATTCTTTGGCATGATTTGACGGCCAAGCGCGTTCTGCTGAGCACTGGGCCCAATCCATGCCATCATCGACGCGCGACCATCGATGAGATGATCTAATCATAACCCACTCTAATACACTGGGGAGGAGACACCATGCGGCAGCCGGAACGAGGGTACGAAGCCCATCTCATCCTGCTTGTCTTCGGTCTCTGTCTGGGCCTGACCACTTCGCCGGCAAGCGCCGCCGAGAACAACTTCCACATCTGGGCGGTCTATGCCTATGACGACAACATCTCGCGCAGCCTGATGAGGGGTGAGCAGGAGTCCGACCATAGCCTGCGCCTGGAGGGCACGGCGAATTGGCGGCTGCCCGCGGGACCCAACGCCAGCGCGGACTTCGGCGTCATGGCTGCCGGCGAGCGCCGCTTCGACTTTCACGATCTTTCGCAGCTCGAACTCGGGGGTCGCGCAGGCTGGCGCTGGCGCCCGATTCAGGGCTTCAGCGCGCCGATGTACAACTTCGACGTCGATCTCACCGGTCATGCCCACAAGGACTCGAAGATTCGCGACGGTGGCACGCTGCGTGCGACCGTCGGCGCCCAATCGCGCCTCACGGAACGCTTGAGCATACGCGGGGGGTATCGCTTCACTATGCGACGCGCGCGAAGCAGCAACGTTTTCGACAACGAGCGCCACGGGTTGTTTGCTGCCAGCGAACTGATCTTAGACCCAGCAGTCGTGCTGAGCGCATCAGTGGCATGGGAGCGAGGCGATGTGGTGGCCAACTCCACGCCGACGGCCCCGGTGATCGCAGCCGCCACGGCACTGGTGGTCGATGATGCCTTCGGTCCCTCGCGCCTCGCCGGCCAGATGGGCCCAGGTCCAGGTCCAGGCCCAGGCCCAGATCCAGGTCCAGGGCCGGGCCCGAATGGTGGAGAACGCGTAGCCTATCGACTCGATGCGGACGTCTGGCGGTTCGAAGTGGGTACCCGCATCCGCCTGGGTCTGCGCACGACGCTGGACCTTTCCAGCAGCTATCTAAAGGTAGACGCCAGAGGCAGCAACCTGGATTACGATGGGATGCAAGTCATCGCCAGTCTGGGCTACGCGCTGTAGCCGCACACCAACGATTCTGGCGCTGTCGCGAAGAGAACTTTCGAGTTCCGAGCCGGCCTGCTGATCGCCCCCTTTGGGGGCGATCCTCACCTTTCAGGTTCAATGGGGTTACCGTTCGCCCCGGGAAGTAGGGTTGCGGCGGCCTTCCCGCATCAGGGCAAAGCCGCCAGCCCGCATCGAACTCAGGTCGCGCCCGACGTGATGGGCGAAACAATTGCGCGGCGATTTCTGCCTGCCAAAGCAAGGTGGGAGTCCGCCCCGGTTTCCTGCTTGAGTTCCGGATTGTTGGCAATCCAGACGCAGAGCTGCGGGTCGCACTCCTTGAAATCGCCGGAGACGTAGCGGCCCTGCCCCGTGAACGTGGCGCGCTTGTCGCCATCGGTGATCTGGATGTTGCCATCGGGCAACAGCTCATATAGCCAACCCGTGAACGGATGCTTGGTGCTGCGCTGAATCATTTGCCTTTCTCCACCCACTCGGTGAGCTTGTGGTGCAGCCAGCGCACCTTGCTCTCCTGATACTTGGACGGGAACAGCCCGGTCTTGTAGGTGGACTCAAGTCCCCACTGGACCTTGGGCATGTTGAATGCGTCCTGGTCGAAGACTTTACCAAGGAAGCCGAGGGCCGAGGACCAGGTCTCGTCTTCATTCAGCCAGGTGACCTCTGCCGGCGGCGGCCTGTCTCCCTGGAAGGGTGCCATCATGATGCACTCCATGATGCAGGTGCGATGGTCATTGCCGTTGGGCCTGAAGCGGTAGACGATGCGATTGAACGCGCCCCAGGGATGCATGTTCGGGAACAGCGTGTAGTCGAGGTTGTCGACCATCTCCGCATCCGAATAGTTGTCGATAGCATCACCGACATCGGGCCGCAGCGATTCGCGGCTGGCCGCGGCACTCCAGGCCCGGGGCGACATGCCATCGGGCAGTTCAGGCAACGCCTCACCCTCGGGAATGTCGAGCATGGAGCGAATGATCTCCTCGGTGCTGACGTCGTAGTCCAGCAGCGGACTCGGCGTCAGTGCCGGCGTAATGACCCGTGAGCAGTTTTCCCAGACGTCCACCTGGCTGTTGACGTCGCCCAGCGCCTTCATGATCTGCGGATGCGTACCGTTGACATGGTAGGCCTCACAGAATGCCTCCTGGGCGATCTTCCAGTTGGCCGGCATGACCTTGGCAACATGGGCCTGCTTGTAGAGCTTGGACATGTCCCAGTTGACGAACTGCTCGGCGAGATCCTTGATGAAGTCGTCGAAGGGCTCGCAATCCTGATCAGGATTGATGAACACGAACCCACCCCAAAGGCCCACCGGAATCTCCGGCAGCCCCATCTCCTCGTCTTTAAGGTGTGGGAAGTCCCAGCGCGCAGGAATGTCCTTCAGACAGCCGTCCAGCGTCCAGGCGAAACCGTGGAAGGGACAACGCAGTTCGGAGGCGTGGCCATCGAACTCCTTGAGCATGCGGCCACGGTGAAGGCAGGCGTTGGGATAAGCCTTGATCTCGCCCGACTCGGTGCGCACGATGAGGAAGGACATGCCTGCGATGTCATAGCGCATGTGATCGCCTGGCGCGGCCACCTCCTCCTCGCGGCAGGCGAACTGCCATACCCGGCGCCAGAGGTACTTCACCTCTTTGTCGTGCCACTCCTTGGAAATATAGCGCTCGACTGGAATCTCATCAGCGCGGAAGTCCTTGGGCGACTGCACCCGCAGCACGCCCGGCACCGGCTTGGTGTCCTGATCGAGCAGGTCCTGATAGGTCAGGCCCGGTGATCGCGTCATTTTGTCCGGGTTGAGCTTCTTGACGGGTTTGGCCATGGAATCTCTCCTGCAAACAGATTGCCCTAGCCTGTTTTACCACAGGGCAGGGCGATTTCCAGCGCCTGCGCTGGATTCCGATCGAATAACCAGGAATGGTGTCACCCCTAACCCTGGCTGAAACCTGTGTAAAAAGCCAGAAGTGGGCCCCTCGTCCGAGCCCCCGGCCCGCAGAGCCGCCATCGCTATCGGTTCTGGCCGGGGCCAAGCCTCTTGGTCAGGCCTCTATAAGACATGGACAGCAGACGTCACCCGGTCCTGTCGGCAAGTCAACGGCGACTGATCGTGGCAAACTCTCACCACGAGCATGCCCATAACGGAGTCCACAAACATGGATATTCTAAAGCACCTTGCTGTGTTCGGCCTCGCCGCACTGGCCCTCTCTGCCATCGCTGCGCCCCAGGTCGGCGATCCGGCGCCGGATTTCGCCTTGCCGGCCAGTGACGGAAACATCTACGCGCTGTCGGACTTCCGCGGTCATGAGGCAGTGGTCATCGCCTGGTTCCCGCGGGCTTTTACCCGCGGCTGCACCATCGAGTGCAAGTCCTTGGCGGAGAACGGGCATCTGCTGCGGCCCTTTGCCGCCACCTATTTCATGGCCAGCGTCGATCCGGTCGAGCAGAACGCGGCCTTTGCAGAGGAAACCGGCGCCGACTTCCCTCTGCTGTCTGACGCCGATCTTTCCGTCGCGGCCGCCTACGGCGTGCTGCACGAAGCAGGTTTCGCTCAGCGCTGGACCTTCTACATCGACGCCAACGGTATCATCGTCGACATCGACAAGAACGTGCAGCCCGCCACATCCGCCGAGGACATGGCCGCCAGACTCGAACAGCTCGGGGTACCGCGCCGTGACAGCATTGCCTATGGCCGGGACTGACCCGGCCACAGCGATTCACCGCTGGCGACGCTCTCCCTCATTAACGCTGGCGCCGCTCCGTCTTGCCCATCTGCACGCGTCATGACTCTCGATCCGAGTCCCCGGTGCACTTCCGCCGCCATCTTCTGGCATGGTGGCGACTTGGCAACAGACTGAGAGAGGCCCTCACAGATGGCAGACGCACGGTATGTGGCAACCGATCCACAGGAACTGGGCATCGATCCCGACAAGCTCGATGAACTGCTGACGCGCGCCCGCCGCGAAGTGGACGAGGGCCTGCTGCCCGCCTGTCAGATCGCCATCGCCCGGCACGGCCGGCTGGCGGCCTTCGAGACCTTCGGCAACGCCGACAACGACAGCCTGTTCAATGTCTTCTCTTGCACCAAGGCCTTTACTGCCGCCGCCGGCTGGCTACTGATACAGGATGGTCTGCTCAACATCGACGAAACCGTCGCCAACATCATTCCGGAGTTCGCGGACAACGGTAAGGATGCCGTCACCGTTGAGCAGCTGTTCACGCACACCGCCGGCTTTCCCAACGCACCCTTCCGGCCCACAGAATGGTTCGACCCTGACAAGCGCCTGAAACGCTTTGCCTCCTGGCGCCTGAATTGGGAGCCAGGCACTCGCTACGAATACCACCCCACATCGAGCATGTGGGTGATCGCCGAAATCATCGAACGCTTGAGCCACCGCTTTTTCGCCGTATTCGTCCGCGAGCGCATGATCGAGCCGCTGGGGCTGTCCAACATGTTCGTCGGCTGCCCGGATGCCGAGCACGCCCGCATCAAGCCGGTGACCCATGTCGGCGAGCCACTTACCGAGGCCGAATGGGCCGAACTCGGCCTGCCCATGCCCCCGGAAACGGAAGTCACTCCGGAAGCTCTGGACGCGTTCAATCAGACCGAGATGCGCCGGGTACCCGTGGCGGGCGGCGGCGGCATCATGACTGCCGCAGATCTGGCGCTGTTCTATCAGGCACTGCTCAACGGCGGACGCCTCGGCGACGGTCCTGAGATCTGGACGCCTGAGACCCTCACCCACGCCCTGGAAGTCCGCCACGACCTTCTGGATCCCATGGGCGTTCCAGCGCACCGGGCCCTGGGCCTGGTCATCGCCGGCGACGCGCAACGCAACCAGCGCGGCTTCGGCCATACCAACAGCGAACATGCCTTCGGCCACGGCGGCGCCGGCGGCCAGATCGCCTGGGGCGATCCCGTCACCGGCATCTCCCTCGGCTACTGCACCAATGGCCACGACGCCAACAGCATCAGGCAGGCCCGCCGCGGCGTCGGCATCTCCAGCCGCGCAGCAGTTTGCGCCAGGGACTGAACACCGGGCGCTCTCGCCTATGCGGGCTAGAGCGCAAGCGCCAGCTCAATGCTGACCGGGCAGTGATCCGAGCCCATCACATCCGCATGAATCCGAGCCGCCTTGACCTTCTTCGCCAGGGCCGACGAAGCCATGACGTAGTCGATACGCCAGCCCACGTTGCGTTCCCGTGCGGCACTGCGCTGGGTCCACCAGCTGTAGTGGCCGTTGCCTTCATGGAACATCCGGAAGGTATCTACGAAGCCGGCATCGACGAAGTTCTGAAACCCTGTCCGCTCCTCGACGGTGAAGCCGTGCTTGCCTTCGTTGGCCTTGGGATGGGCCAGATCCTGCTCGGTGTGGGCAACATTGAAATCACCGCAGAAGATCACTGGTTTACGTGCATCGAGCTGCCGGCAGTGCTCGAGAAAGGCCGGGTCCCAACGCTCATGGCGCAACGCCAGACGCGAAAGATCGCCTTTTGCATTGGGCGTATAGACGCTCACCACGAAGCACTTGGCGAATTCAGCGGTGACGATCCGCCCTTCGCGCGCAGGGTCACCGTAGCCATCATCCGTGATTCCGTACTTGGCGATCAGCTCCTCGGCGAAGCCTTCCTGCACCGAGCGCGCCGCCTTGCGGGCGAATATCGCCGTTCCCGAGTAACCCTTCTTCTCAGCAGAGCTCCAGTACGCTTGATAGTCAGGCAGATCGAACTCCACCTGCTCAGGTGCCGCCTTGGTCTCCTGCAGACACAGCACGTCGGGCTGATGTTCCGCCATGAACGACTGCAGCGCGCCCTTGCGCAGAACCGCTCGGACACCATTCACGTTCCAGGAGTAGATCTTGATCATGGACTTGTTCCTCGCCTGTGGGGAACTGCAAGCAGCCGACGCTGCCTTCACGTGTCTGACTCTCGATACACGGTGATCCGTCGTCCGATCCAGAACATGCCCGCAAACAGCAGTACGTACATGCCGGCCGCTACCGCATAGGGCCATGTGGGGCCAAACTGATACAGGGCACCACCGGCCAACGGTCCGATGGCAAAGCCCAGGGGACCACAGGACCCTGCAACGCCCGCCACCGCCCCCTGTTCCTGGGGAGAGACGGCAAGTGAAGCGCCAGCCATGAACCCGGGTCCGGCAAGCCCCATGCCAAAGCCCTGGATCATCATGGCCACCGTCAACCAGAGCCGACTCTCCACCAGCGCCATCAGGGTGAAGGCCAGAATCAAAAGCGGCATGGCCAGCTTGAGCAGTGTGAAGGGTGGAAGCGTCAAGCGCTGAACGACCACCCCCTGAGCGATTAACGCGAAGACCGCCGAGCCCATCATGGCCAGGCCCACCGCCTTGGCGGTGTCGGCGGCATTCAGCTCGAGCACGTCCTGAAACCGGAAGCCCATGGTCTGCTGCACCAGGGCCATGCCGGAGAACATCACCACGCCGACCACGACGAAGGGCAGGATGCGCGGATCGGTGTAGCGCATCCGCGGCGACTTGCGCGGCGCGCTGTGCTCGGGCGGATGCGTCTTGGGTGGTTCCGGCAGAAAGCGCCAGACGAACAGACCATTGAGCAGGGCCACCACCGCCATGACCCACAGCGGCGCCAGCAGGGAAATCACCGCCAGTCCCGCAATGGCCGGACCGAGAATGGCCCCGAGATTGTTCGCAGCACCCGCGGCACCCATGCCCCTGGTACGGTTCTCCGGCGTGGTGATGTCGGCCATGTAGGCATTCGCCGCCGGCATCGACGCTGCCATGATCGCGGCATGCAGCATGCGTGCGGCCACCAGGGCCGCGAACAGCAGGGTGCCGGTGAGCACCCCCCTCATGCCGGCATAGAGTACGGAATTGAACAGCAACGTCCCGGCAGCGAAGCCGAACAGCCCGATCAGCAAGACCCGCTTGCGGCCCCAGCGATCGCTGAGGCGACCCCAGATCGGACTCGCCAGGAACACCATCAACGCCGAGGCCCCGATAATGAAAGTGATCTGCACCTCGCTGAGGCCGATCTCGCGACCCAGCGGTGCGAGCACAGGGAACAGCACGGTAAAGCCCATGCCAACGCTGATCAGCGAGATCAGCAGGGTCCGGCGGGCATAGTCAGGGGAGAACGTGCTCAAGCTGATCTGCGACCCGTCCGCAACAACGAAGCGCTGCATGAAACCAGCAGCGGCGGCCTGATGCCAGTCCAAATGCGGCCCAGTCCGAATGCGGCCAAGCGCCCCCCCATCGACCTACCCAAAGCTGTTGCTCCTCTGCCGCGGAACAAGCAGGCTTCGGCTTAGTCATCAGGTTTCCAGGGGGAGTGAAGGGTGAACACACAGCGGGATGGCCGACTTGCCGGCAAGGTAGCCCTGATCACAGGTGGCTCCAGCGGCATCGGCCGCGCCTGCGCCCTGCGCTATGCCCAGGAAGGTGCGGACATCGTCATCGCCGACCGCGATACCGCGCGTGGTTTCGAAGCCGTTGCCGAAGTCAGGTCCAGCAGCAACTGCAGGGCGCTGTTCGTCGAGATGGACGTGGCGGAGGAGGCCAGTATCGAAGCCATGGTCGCCGAAGCGGTGAAGACCTTTGGCCAAATCGACACGGTCGTCGCCGCCGCCGGCATCTCCAGCGCTTCCTATGTCAGCGGAGCCCCCGCAGCGGACGATGTGCCCGCAAAGGCGCGGCACCTCATCAACATGCCGGTTTCGAACTGGCAGCGGGTCCTGGACGTGAATCTCACCGGCGTCATGCTCACCGACCGCGTGGTAGCGCGGCACATGATCGAGCAGAACATTCACGGCACCATCGTCAACGTAGCCTCGTCCGCTGCGCGCTTGGCTCTGCCCGGTGCCGCAGACTACTGTGTTTCCAAGGCCGGCGTGGCCATGCTGACCCAGGTGCTGGCCATGGAACTGCTGGCTCATTGCATCCGCGTCAACGCCATCGGCCCCGGATTCATTGAGACCCCCATGACCGAGGCCATGCGCGAGCGGCCCGAGAGCCATGCCGCGATGATCGAACGCACCCCTATGGGGCGCCTCGGCACGCCAATGGAAATGGCCAACACGGCCCTCTATCTGGCCTGCGACGAATCGTCCTACACCACGGGCCATACGCTGTATCCCAACGGTGGCATGTTCGTGGGTTGAAGCAAGAGGGCCACAACAGAGCGTCCTCAGGTTGCCGACACCCAGGTCAATCGCTTGCGGCGTTGCTCATACAAGGCGGCCACGCTGAACAGCAACAGCGCCAGCCAGATCAAACCGAAGGTCCACCATTGCGCGGTGGCAAAGGGCTCAGCGAATACCCAAACCGCCAGCGCAAACTGGATCGAGGGTGCCAGATACTGAAAAAAGCCCAAGGAACCCAGCGAGAGTCGATTCGCCGCGGCAGCGAAGCACAGCAACGGCAGCATGGTGATCGGCCCGGCCAGGAACAGCTTGCCGTGGTCGGCGAAGCCCGCGGGAAACATGCCCTGCCCCATCGCGCTCTGCCATCCCAGCCAGAGCAGCGCCAGCGGCAGCAGCAGCCAGGTCTCCACGGTCAGTCCGGTGAAGGCATCCACGCCGAGGCGCTTGCGAATGAGTCCGTAGAAGGCGAAGGAAAGGGCCAGCGCGAGCCCGAGCCAGGGGACGTCCCCGTAGCGGACAATCTCATTGCCCACGCCGACGGTGGCCACGGCAACGGCCAGCCATTGCAGTGGCCGCAGCCTTTCGCCCAGGAACAGCATGCCCATCACCAAGCTCACCAGGGGATTGATGAAGTACCCGAGGCTGGCCTCGAGAACCCGCCCGGAAACCACCGAATAGATGAAAAACAGCCAATTGCAGCCGATCAGCACACCCGACAGGGCCAGCCAGCCCAGGCTCGATGGGCTGGCGAGCACTGCGCGCAGCCGTGCCCAGCCGCCAATGACGAGGACCAACGGCAAAAGCAGCAGGGCGGACCAAAGCACACGATGAGCCACGATCTGCATGGCGCCGAAATCATCGATCCAGCGAAAATACAGGGGGGCAAAGCCCCAGACCCCGTAGGCCGCTGTGGCAAACAGCGATCCGATGACTGTCGCCCGGTCCCATCCCGGTTCACCTACCGTCTTCCGCGGGCTCATGGTCACCTGATTCCCCTTTCCCCAGCGGCCGACGCCATCGCGCGTGGCAGCATACGACACAGCAGCCGCAACTTTGGTAGACGCCGGCTGCACGATACCGTTGAATCACGGGTCCTGGGACTTAGGAATCGGGCACATGGCTGCAAGCAATCAGGAGCAGATCGACTACTGGAACGG
>SLTB01000048.1 GCA_007130155.1 Pseudomonadales bacterium | reverse complement strand
TGCCGGCTGGCCTTGGGCGGCGGCTCGAACAGTGCCTGCTCCCTTTCCAGCAGCATCTGCAGATAGCGCTCCACACCCTCACCGCGGGCAGCCGGCGGCAGGACTTTGGCCAGCGCCCGGGCCACCTTCGCGGGAGACAGTTCGCCGGCGGTCTGCAGTTGTGGCCGGCCGTCCGCACCGAGTTTGCCCGTGATCCGCGGGCCATCAGGCATGCCGTAGAGCAGGCTGCGCATCTGATCTTCGATCAGCGGTCGCTTCTCCTCCACCACCAGCACGTGCTCGAGGCCGGTGGCGAAGGCGCGCAGTGCGGTGTCGTCCAGGGGCCAGGGCATGCCGATCTTGATGAGGCGAATGCCTGCGGCGGCGATCTCGTCTTCCGTCACCATGCCGAGTTCGGCCAGGGCCTGACGCACGTCGAGAAAGGCCTTGCCGGTGGCGACCACACCGAGCTTCGCTTCGGGCGCCGGGACCACCAGGGGATTGAGATCATTCGCCCGGGCGAAGGCACGCGCTGCCGGCAGGCGCCACGTGTAGAGACGCTCTTCCTGGGCCAGGGGTGTGTCGCCAAGACGAATGTGGAGGCCATCCGCGGGCAGCTCGAAATCCTCGGGCAGAACGATGCGTGGGCCATCCGCCACGTCCACCGTGGCCGTGGCCGTGGAATCCATGGTGTCCGCCAGCGCGATCATGCCCACCCAAAGGCCGCAGTAGCGGGACAGGGCCCAGCCAAGCAGACCGTATTGCAGCACTTCCTCGACGCTGGCCGGATTCAGCAGCGGCAGCCCCATGTCGGAAAAGCTGTACTCGCTCTGGCTCGGCAGGGTGGAGGACTTGCAGCCGTGGTCGTCACCCACCACCGCCAATACACCACCGTGAGGAGAGGTCCCGGCGGCATTGGCGTGACGGATGGCGTCGCAGGAACGATCGAGTCCCGGCGCCTTGCCGTACCACATGCCGAACACGCCTTGATGCCGCGCCCCCGGAAACAGACCCACCTGCTGGCTGCCCTGCACCGCGGTGGCAGCCAGGTCTTCGTTGACGCCGGGCGTGAACACCACCCCGGCCTCGTCCAGGAACCGTTGCGCCTGCCACAGCGCCTGATCGAGCCCGCCAAGTGGAGAACCGCGATAACCGGAAATGAATCCTGCCGTATCGAGTCCGGCCGCACGGTCCCGCCGCGCCTGCAGCAGCGGCAGACGCACCAGGGCCTGAATACCGGAGAGGATGATGCGACCGCTTTCGATGGCATAGCGATCGTCGAAGGAAATGTTCTCGCGCAGCATGGCCGACCTCCGCCAAGTAGCCGCTTACGGTTTCACATCCTATGCCGGGATCATGAGGATGGGTTTGCAAAATGAGCGCCCCGCGGCGAATCTCGACAAAATCATCCTCTTGCTCGGAGAGAATTTAGGATGAATGTCGAAAAAGAGCTGGACGACTTCGACCGCCGGATTTTGAGAGTACTGCAGGATGACGCCGACTGCTCCATGGCAGAACTCGGCGAGCGGGTAGGCCTTTCCCACACCCCCTGCTGGCGCCGGGTGAAGAAACTCGAAGCTAAGGGCGTGATCCGGGGCCGGGTCGTGCTCCTCGATCCCGAGAGCCTCAGCCTGACGGTGAATGTCTTCGTGGAAGTCCGCCTCGGTCGCCAGGACGAGGATACGCTGAACGCATTCGAAACCGCCGTGCAGTCCATCGACGAGATCGTCGAGAGCTACACGGTCTCCGGCGAGAAGGATTTCCTGCTGCGGGTGGTGGTGGCGGACGTGGCGTCCTACGAGGCACTGCTCAAGAAGCAGCTCGTCCATCTGCCCGGCGTGGCTTCCTTGAGTTCGGTGTTCGCGCTGCGGCAGGTGAAGTACACGACGCGATTGCCGCTGTGAGACGGCCAGCTTTCTGCCGGACAGGGGCTGGCGGTGCTAATGACTGCAAAGCGCAAAAGAGTTGATTCGAGCCCATATGGACTTGATTAAGATCCATTCGAATCTAATGATCACCCACCCTTCCAGGCGGAAGCGCGCGAATGTTGACCCTGGAGAAGCTCTTTGGAGGCCGGACGGCAGCGCTGGTGTTGCTGTACCTGCACAGCCGCGGCGGTTGGTCTTTGGCTACGCTGGTCCTTGGCTTGCCGCCTGCACCAAGTCGCCGAGGAATGCGGCGAACGCTTTGATGTCGTTTTTGACGCTGGCGCTTTCCAAGGCGGCCATGTATTCCGTTCTGCGTTCGACCGGGACGACCGTCCAGGGATAGCCGCCTGAGGCGAGCATCGCGTTCATGAGGAAGCGACCCATGCGGCCATTGCCATCCCTATACGGATGGATGTAGACAAAGATCCAGTGTCCCAGCACGCTTCTGACCGCCGCGTGCTCTTCTTCTTGCAGGTGCGCGAAGAGCGCTGGCATGCAGTCCAGGATCGCGTCTTTTTTGACCGGCACGTGCATAGAATTGCGGATATAGACCTGGTCGTTGCGGTAGCCCGCCAGGTCGCTCGCCTTGAGCAGGCCCGCTTCAACGCTCGGTCCGAACAGGCCGCGGTACCAGTCGCCATGGTCTTGATCGGCGACCATGCCGGGGCTCTCATTGTCGAGAATGCGGGCGACGCTCTTTTTTACTGCGCTGAATGCGAGCCAGTAGCCTCTCGCTGCCATGGCATCGCGGTGCTCACGGTCCGCCTTCAGCTGATCGGGATTCCAGTCACCGCTGCGCACGCGCTCGATCAGCTCCGGGGTGACCCGGTAGCCTTCGATCGATAGCGAGTGATAGGCATCCCGGACATAGATCTCGTCGACCTGCTTGAGGTAGGCGGCCTTGTCGTTCGGGATACCCGGCGGTGCCGGGAAGGTATCGATGATCTGCGCGCGCATGGTCTCCCAGTAGGTGCCGATCCGGTTGACAAAGGGAGAGCGCTCGCGGCTGCCCAACGTAATCGTGAGGTTGTCCTCGAACGGATTGGTCTGCGGGACGGTGTAGCCAGCGGCGCGCATCGCTTTGAGGATGTCATCTGCGATGCGTGTGCGTCCGATATTGCGGAATGCGCCTGCGAGCCGTCCTGCGACGGTGCTGTGGCCGCCATCCAGCAGGATGGGCAGCACTTCGGAGGCATCGCGGATGAGGGCGAGGGCGGCGCGGGCGTCTGCCGGATAGCCCGTGAACAGGCGCGGTCCACTTGAGATGAGCGCCTGCGGCAGGCGCATGATGCGAAGCCCCTCGGCGAGCTCCAGATCTTTGGCGGGCGGAATCTCGGATTCGACTTCCAGGATCGAGGTGCCGTGCATGAGCCCGGTGACATTGTTCGATGCCTTCGGCGCGCGCACCAGCAGCTGGGTCGGCACGGTCTGGTTACCGGCGTGGAGCAATACGGATTGTTCGGGTGAGAGGCACCATTGCTCTCCGAACCGGAATTCCAGGTAGGCGGCACAGAACTCCCAGAACGAGGCGTACCAGGCGGTGGTCTCTCCATCGGTGAGCTCGTCCGGTCTTGCCGGAACGTACCAGCCCTTGATGACCGGCTGCAGGAATCCACCGCGCACGAGCCGTTCGCGCTGCGTGCGCGTGAGGTCCCTGGACCGGATGGCGATCATTCCGGCCTTCTGAAGCGCTTGGAGCGTTTCCAGCGCTTCAGCGAGCTGCTCCTGAGGTGTTGCCATGTCTATCGACCTTTCTGCTTCCCGTGCCCGGAGGGTTTGGGAAAATTAGTTTATTATGTTATGCCATTACTAGTTTATTCGGCCAATGAAATACTAGTTTATTGAGCCAAGGAATCACTAGTAAGTTGTGTAATGGCAACACTAGTGCATCGTGAATAGTATTTGAATCAGTTAGATAGGAGGGGCAATCGTAGGTTTGGCATTGTGGGAGGCTGCTACTTCTCCTTCCGATGAACCTGCCGAAACTGGTGGGGGAAGGCTTCCCCTAGACTCCACCGCGGCAGTTTTCGTCATGCCCTAATCTGCGGGGAGACCCCGCAACAATCTGCGGGGAGACCCCGCAACGCCCCCTGATCGGTGGTGGGCGGGGGCAGCAGCACCATGCGCACCACCACAGGCATCATGATGCTGATCACCATGGTGGCCATGGCCAGCAGCAGCAC
>SLTB01000077.1 GCA_007130155.1 Pseudomonadales bacterium | reverse complement strand
TTCGCCTTTGGCAATTTCCGTTATTTTCCTGGCCAACCCAGGCGGGCGCACATCACGCTCAAGGTGGAGATTTGAGCACGGGTGAGGGTTTTGATCGCTGGCTGGTGATGTGCCGCCCGGGCTTCGAGGGCGACACGGCCGCGGAACTGGTCTGGCGGCTCGGCGCCGCTGGCGTGGGCGGTCACGCCCGAACGCGGGATGGCACGGGGTTGCTGGAAGTCTTTCCCGCTCAGGGCGATGCCCTGGCCTGGCTGCAGGCGGACATACTCGATGCGCGGGTGTTTCCCCGGCAGATCTGTGCCGTTTCTGCGCCCATCGAGGACCTCCCTGCCGGTGATCGCTTAAGTCCTCTTCTCGAGGGCTGGCAGCGGCCGGTGGCCGAGGCGCTGGTGGAAACTGGGGAAGGGGACGGCCACCGGGAGCTCGGCAAGCTGACCCAGCGCTTGACCGGTCCGCTCAAGGGGCTGCTGCAGGAACGTGGCCTGTGGCGCCCGGAGGATCCCTCCGCACTGCGTCTGCACGTGATTCTCGATACCGGGACTCGGGCCTGGATCGGTGCGGCACCGCGGCGTCTGTCCTCACCGCTGCCCGGTGGCATTCCACGCCTTCGGCGCCAGGGCGGGGCCCCGTCGCGGTCGGCACTGAAGCTCGACGAGGCGCTGCGCTACATGGTGGGTGAGGATCAAAGGTACATGGATCTGCGTTCGGGTATGACGGCTGTCGATCTCGGCGCGGCGCCCGGTGGCTGGACCTGGGTGTTGAGGCAGTGGGGCCTGGGCGTTTACGCCATCGACAATGGCGCCATGGCGCCCGGGCTGGCTTCGGATCCGGACGTGGTGCATATCCGCGCCGACGCCTTCACTTTCGAGCCGCCGCGGCGGGTGGACTGGCTGGTCTGCGATCTGGTGGACAAGCCGGCGCGGGTGGTGGAACTGATGGCACGCTGGCTGCGCCGGGGCTGGGCCGACCGGGCGCTGTTCAACCTGAAATTACCCATGCACCGACGCTGGCAGGCGGTTCAGGATGCCGAGCAGCGCTTCTTCCGCGTCCTCGGACCGGAAAGTGCGAAGTTCACGCTGAGCTTCCGCCACCTCTACCACGATCGGGAGGAGGTCACGGCCTACGCCGTTCCCGCCCCTTAAGCTCGCGGCAAATTGACCGCGCAGACAAAAACGACAAGACTCCGGCGGTCAGCCGCAATGAGCCCAACCCGGAAATGTCACCGCAATCGCGGACGACGGGATCGCGGGTTCAGGCGGAATTCGCAGCCGCCGTGGTGCTGCTCTGGAGCGAAAGTGGTAGCCGTAGCTACCACTCGAGTGAAGAGCAAGCCAGGGCGAGCGAGAAACCGCATGAACCGTGATAGTTTAGCGTCGAGAACAAACTGTGCTTTTTCGAAGGCTGTCCATAATCATTGTTTCACCATACCTATCAATATCTTGCTCGATAGGCGCTAGCCGACCGGTGAGATTTCCGGGTTAAGCCATGGCCGATCTCATCAGCCGCCTCAACACGCTTGCCAATCGCATCTGGAGCGTAGCTCCCGGTGCCCGGGCCTCGCTTGAGAATCGTGATGTGCGTCTGGTGGCCCACCGGGGAGCTCATGCGGACGGGGTGGCCATCGAAAACACGCTGGCCGCTTTCGATCTCTGCTTTGAGCGCGGGGTGTGGGGGGTGGAGCTCGATGTGCAGCTCACCCGCGATTTCGAGCCGGTGATCCACCATGATCCCCATCTCGGCCGCCTGCATGGCCGGCCGGAGCTCACGATTGCCGAGGTGGATTTCGCGACGCTGCGCCGGGCGGCACCAGCAGTGCCTCATTTGTATGAGGTGGTCGAACGCTACGGTGGCCGCATGCACCTGATGCTGGAGATCAAGGAATCCTGGCGGGAGCGACGCGAGATTCCGGAGGTGGTGAGCCGTGCCCTGGCAGACCTCACGCCCGGTGGCGACTTTCATCTGCTCTCCCTCGTCCCTGACCATCTCGAAGGCTTCAAGCTCATCCCGCCTTCGGCCTATGTGGACGTGGCCTGGATGAACCCTGGCGAGACCATCGCTGCCAATCGCCGCCTCGGTCATGGTGGCGTTTCGGGATCCTTCGTGTTTTTGGGTTCCAGGCGGCTGCGCGAGTTGCGCAAAGAGGGGAAGAAGATCGGCACCGGCTTCGTCGAGTTCGGCGGTGCGCTCAGACGCGAAGCCACTCGGGACGTGGACTGGATCTTCACGGATCAGATCCTGCGCCTGCAGGCCCATCTTGCTGACTCCCCCAAGAACACATCTTCTGACGAACCAACCAAGGAGCAATGATTGATGCGTATCAGCACCCTGCTGAGTTATGCCGGCGGTTTTCGTGAAGCGGCGGAGGAAGTGGTCGCCCTGGAGAAGGCCGGCCTCGATGTGGTCTGGGTACCGGAGGCCTATTCCTTCGACGCGCCGAGTGCCATGGGCTATCTTGCGGCCCGCACGGAACGGGTGACCATTGCCTCCGGCATCATGCCGGTCTACACCCGTACGCCGACCCTGCTGGCCATGACCGCAGCGGGCATCGACTATCTGTCCGACGGTCGCTGCATGCTCGGCATCGGGGCCTCCGGCCCGCAGGTCATGGAGGGATTTCACGGGCTGCCCTACAAGGCGCCTGTGGCCCATCTTCGCGAGGCCATCGACATCTGCCGCATGGTATGGCGGCGCGAGAAGGTGGAGTACTCGGGCCAGCACTACGAAATCCCCCTGTCCAAGAACAAGGGCACCGGCCTCGGCAAACCCTTGAAGCTGATCAATCACCCGGTCCGTGACGACATTCCGATCTGCGTGGCGGCACTCGGCCCCCAGAGCGTGGCCATGACCGCCGAGGTGGCCGATGCCTGGCTGCCGGCGTTCTTCATGGCCGAAGGGGCCGATGACATCTGGGGTAAGGCGCTGGCAGAAGGCAAGGCGAAGCGTGACCCGAACCGGGCTCCGCTGGAGGTGTTCGCCGGTGGCGGGGTGGCCATCGGCCGTGGCATGGAGGATCTGCGCAATCGGGCACGCCCACAGATTGCGCTTTATGTGGGCGGCATGGGGGCGAAGGAGAAGAACTTCTACAACCAGATCTTCCGCAAGAACGGCTACGAAAAGGAAGCGGAAGTGATTCAGGAGCTGTTCCTGGCCGGGCGCAAGGACGAGGCCGAAGCTGCCATCCCCGACGATTATCTGGCCAAGGCATCGCTGATTGGTGACGAGGGTTTCGTCACGGAGAGACTCCATGCTCTGAAGGAGGCTGGTGTGAATGCGCTCAACGTGTCCCTGTTCGGCGACAGCCGGGAAGAGCGCATCAGGCAGTGCGAAAAGCTGCGCAATCTCGTCGACGCCATGTGAGCCGACGCAGGTTGATGTCGAATCCGCGGTCGAGCGCGTCGGTCTTTTCCGACCGCCGCCTGCCTGATCGGAAGTGAATCATGGATGTAGTCATTCTGGGCGCGAGCCCGAAGCCTGACCGCTTTGCCAATCGCGCCCAGCGTAAGCTGCTTGCGCAGGGTCATGGCGTCATTCCCGTCAATCCCGCCTTCGAGGAGGTGGAGGGAGTGCCTACGGTGCCATTCGAAGCACTGTCGCCGGTGCCACAGACCATCACTGTCTATCTGGGCCGCGACCGCATGCTGCCGTTGGTGGCCGGGATCGCAGCCTTGGCACCGCGACGGGTGATTCTCAACCCGGGTGCTGACGATCCGGAAGTGGTGGAAGCCCTGCGGGCGAAAGGGGTGCCCGTGCAACTCGCTTGCACGCTGGTCCTTCTGGACGAGGGTCGCTTCGACGATCTGGCGGTGTCCTGACGCAGTGAGATCGCGGCGCGTGCTTCGCATGCGCTAGGCCTAGCCCGCAATCTCACCGATTCACGGCTGCGGACACGGATATCCCGGCAAATCCTGCCGGTCCGCCGCTGCGGTTGCGCTCCGTCCGGGTGCTGTTGCGCGCCTTCCTTGGCGCGCACCCTGCGGGCGCAATCCGTGCGACCCGATTCGCTCCCGGCGAATCGGTCGACGTACTGTCGAGTACGCCTGCGCGCCCGAACTGTCGCGCGCCTTGTCTTTACCGGCATCTCCGCGCCCTCGCTT
>SLTB01000271.1 GCA_007130155.1 Pseudomonadales bacterium | reverse complement strand
GCTGACGACGAAGTGCATCGCGTGGTGTCTGACTGGTGTCGACGGGGTGAACCTGACTACCTGCCGGAGGTCCTCGAAGGCCCGGCGGACGGTGACAGCGGTGGCCACAGTGGCGGCGGCGACGCTGAGCAGGAAGATCCTCTTTACGACGAGGCGGTGGCCTTCGTGCTCGAATCGCGGCGGGCCTCGATCTCGGCAGTTCAGCGTAAACTCCGGATCGGTTACAACCGGTCGGCACGGATGATCGAAGCGATGGAAGCGGCTGGCGTCGTCAGCAGCATGGATACCAACGGCAGCCGGGAAGTACTCGCCCCCGGCCGGGAGGAGTGATGGACCGGCATCAGGGTGATGACGCCCAGGCAGGGGTTTTGTGGGCCCGACCGTGCATGCTTGGCGGGTCTGCCGCCGTGTGCGGTTCAACCACAGGCGGTCGGCAGGCTTGCGGCGCGTACACGCGCTCGCTCACAGCAACACCAAGCTGGCTCTCGCGGTTCGCCTGTGCTTGCCGGGACGTCGGCCGAGGTCTGGCTTTAGCACTGTTGGTATTGGCGTCGTTTTCTGCCGCCAATGGTGATCTCACCGCGGCCGAACATCTCGCTGAGCGCATGGGAGAACTCGAGCAGCTCGAGGCGGGTTTCTCCCAGCGCCTGGTCGATGGTCGCGGCATGGAGCTGCGGCGGACCCGCGGTCGGCTGTGGGCGGAGCGCCCCGACCGCTTTCGCTGGGAAGTGGAAGCGCCCTTTGCCGAGGTCCTGATTGGTGACGGCGAGACACTCTGGCTTTGGGATCCGGATCTGGAGCAGGTCACGGTTCGGCCCTACGATGAACGTCTGCAGGCGACTCCAGCGAGATTGCTTTCCGGAGCCGTGGATGACCTGCTCGAGGCCTTCGACGTCGACCGACTGGCGGGCAGTGATGGGGGGGAGCGCTTCACGCTTTGGCCGCGGGCCGGTGACGCGTTGTTCGAACGTCTGGAATTCATGTTCGAATCCGGTGAGCCGCGCTTCCTGGTCATCCACGACAGCCTGGGTCAACGCACGGACGTCGAGTTGATCGATGTCCGCACCGGGTTCGCCGAGGATGCGGAACGCTTCCGCTTCGAGATTCCCGAGGGGGCCGATGTCATTCACGAGACGGCCGAATCCGTAGGCCATGACTGAGTCCGAAGCGCCGGCGGCACCGCTGGCGGCGCGTCTGCGACCCGACGCTCTCAGCGCGATGGCAGGTCAGCAGCACCTGCTTGGCCCCGGGCGGCCCCTGGCAGGGATGATCGAACGCGGGCGGGTCCATTCCATGATTCTCTGGGGCCCGCCGGGAACCGGCAAGACCACTCTCGCAGGGATTCTGGCCGCGGCTTCCGGGCAGCGTCTGGTGGCCCTTTCCGCGGTAATGGCCGGGGTGAAGGACGTTCGGGCTGCTGTGGAGCAGGCGCGGAGGGATCGCAAGGAGGGCGTGGGGACCATTCTGTTCATCGATGAGGTCCATCGCTTCAACAAGGCCCAGCAGGATGCTTTCCTGCCCTTCGTGGAAGACGGCACGCTGACCTTTATCGGCGCCACGACAGAGAACCCCTCCTTCGAGGTGCGTTCCGCCTTGTTGTCACGGGCCAGGGTGTTCCGTCTGCGCTCGCTCACCACAGAGGAACTTGCCGCCGTTCTGGAGCGCGGTCGACGCCAGCTCGAGGCTGAGGCTGGCATTCTGGCGATCGCGCCTGAGGCGGCGGAGCAGTTGCTGGCGGCTGCTGATGGAGATGCCCGTAGACTGCTGAATCTGCTGGAGCTCGCTGCCGATCTGGCACCGATGGAGGCCGGGGCGCGCCGGGTGGACAGCGAGGTTCTGGCCGAGGTCACGGCGGGGGATCTGCGACGCTTTGACAAGGGCGGTGACGCGTTCTACGACCAGATCTCCGCGCTGCACAAGGCCGTGCGCGGATCGTCTCCGGACGCGGCGATGTACTGGCTGCTGCGCATGGTCGACGGCGGTGCCGATCCTCTGTATGTTGCGCGCCGCGTGGTGCGCATGGCGAGCGAGGACATCGGCAACGCCGATCCCCGGGCGCTGAGTCTGGCGCTGGATGCCTACAGCGTGCAGGAGCGTCTCGGTTCGCCGGAGGGCGAACTGGCTCTGGCCCAGGCGGTGGCCTATCTGGCCCTGGCGCCTAAGAGCAATGCGGTCTACAGCGCCTACAACGAGCTGCTCGCGACCATCCGTGGCGGCGGTTCCATGGAAGTACCGGTGCATCTGCGCAATGCGCCCACCCGGCTGCTCAAGGAGATGGGCCACGGGGCCGAGTACCATTACGCCCACGATTGGCCCGACGCCTATGTGCCCGGTGAGTCCTACCTGCCGAAGGAACTGGCGGAGCGACGCTTCTATGCCCCGGTGGAGCGGGGCTTCGAGCAGCGACTGGCGCAGAAACTGGACTGGCTGCGGCAGCAGGATGCGGCTTCGAAGTGGCAGCGCTTCGGCGGTGATCTCAAGCAGGGCCAAACCGGTGGTGATGACAAGGCCGGTGGGTAGCACAAGGATCAGCACAAGGATCAAGGCATGCTCGACCCGAAACTGATTCGCAGTGATCTCGATGCCGTGGCTGCCGGCCTGGCCCGTCGCGGCTTCGAGCTGGACGTGGCGCGCCTGCGCGCGCTGGAGGAGAAGCGCAAGGCGCTGCAGGTCACCACTGAGCAACTGAAGGCTGAGCGCAACACGCGTTCGAAGTCCATCGGTGAGCTCATGAAGGCCGGCAGCCGCGAAGAAGCGGAAACTGCAAAGGCCGAAGTGGGGCGCCTGAAGGCGGAACTCGACTCGGTGGAGACCCAGTTCGACGCGGTGGCCGAGGAGATCGACAACTACCTCGAAGGCGTGCCCAATCTGCCGGCGGTACAGACGCCTGACGGGTCCGACGAATCGGCCAACGTGGAGCTGCGGCGCTGGGGAACGCCGCCTGCGTTCAACTTCGCAGCCCAGGACCACGTTGATCTCGGTGCGGGGCTCGGTGGACTCGATTTCGAAACCGCCAGCACCATCACCGGCAGCCGCTTCGTGGTGATGCAGGGTGCGGTAGCCGGCCTGCATCGGGCCCTGGCCCAATACATGCTCGACAAGCACACCCGCGAGCATGGTTATACGGAGGTCAACGTCCCGTTCATAGTCAATGGCGCATCGCTGCGCGGTACCGGGCAGTTGCCTAAATTCGGCGCCGATCAGTTCCGGCTGGAAGGGGATCAGGACTACTGGCTGGCACCCACGGCGGAAGTGCCGGTGACCAACATGGTCCGGGGCCAGATCCTCGATGCCGAAGTGCTGCCCCTGAAGCTCACTGCCCACACGCCTTGTTTCCGGAGTGAGGCGGGCAGCTACGGCAAGGACACCCGCGGCATGATCCGGCAGCACCAGTTCGAAAAGGTGGAGCTGGTACAGATCGTTCACCCCGACGCATCCTGGGCAGCCTTCGACGAACTTGTAGGCCACGCGGAGGCGATTCTGCAGGGATTGAATCTGCCCTATCGAGCCATGGATCTGTGTGCTGGTGATATCGGCTTCTCCGCCGCGCGTACCATCGACTTCGAAGTCTGGCTGCCGGCGCAGAACTGCTACCGGGAGATCTCCTCCTGTTCGAACTTCCTGGATTTCCAGGCCCGGCGCATGCAGGCCCGATTCCGCAGTCCGGAGCGCAAGGGGACGGAACTGCTGCACACCCTGAACGGCTCGGGGCTGGCCGTGGGCCGCACCCTGGTGGCGTTGCTGGAGAACTACCAGCAGCAGGATGGGTCGGTGGTGGTTCCACCGGCGCTGCGCGGCTACATGGGCGGGCTGGAGGTCATCGAGCCGCGGTGACGCCAAAGTCCGAGTGATCTCGATGAAGCGCAGCGCAGGCAGCGTCATCGGTTTCGGCAGCGCGACTCCCTGTGGGAGCGGACTTGGAGGGTGTCGCAAAAGGTTGGCAAGACTCCGTGGGAGCGGCTTCAGCCGAGAAAGGACTGCGAGAAATCAATGACTTGCGGGGTCATTCGCGGATAAAGAGGGTGTCGCAAAAGGTTGGCAAGACTCCGTGGGAGCGGCTTCAGCCGCGAATGGACTGCCAGAAATCAATGACTTGCGGG
>SLTB01000166.1 GCA_007130155.1 Pseudomonadales bacterium | reverse complement strand
TAGCTCCGCGACCACGATTTTCTGGTTGGGAATGATGATGAGAAAGACGTTGGCCGACATGAACGTGGCAGTGAGGGCGCCGAGATGCAGCAGCGCGGCGCGGCCTGTGAACACTTCGCTGTACCCCCACCCTGCAGCCGTCAGCAGCAGGAACAGCACAGCCATCAACAAGGTGTCTTGCCGCCCCAGGGCGCTCTTGCAGATGCGGTCGTAGATCAGCCATCCCAGGCCCAGAGATGCCAACGAGAGGATGATGGCGGCCATCGGCGTCATGGGCCGGCGGGCATGATCAATGAGATAGAACTCTGACCCCACATAGTAGACCAGGATCAGCAGCGCAAAACCGGACAGCCAGGTGCTGTAGCTCTCCCACTTGAACCATACCAGCCGTTCGGGCAGCGCCGCCGGCGCCACGCTGTACTTCTGCAGGTGATAGAAGCCGCCGCCGTGCACCTGCCACTGCTCGCCGGCCACACCCTCAGGGAGGGTCTCCGGTCGGCGCAGGCCGAGATCCAGCGCGATAAAGTAGAACGACGACCCGATCCAGGCCACGGCAGTGATCACATGCAGCCAACGCAGTGCAAGTTCAACCCATTCCAGCAGCAGTACTCCGTCGAGCACGAACGTCTCCCCGATGACAACAGACCACGGCCGCCGAAGCAGGATACGGGCCAGCTGGCACCTTACTTGCTGCGTACCGCCGCGGAGCGTTGTGGGAGCCCGCAGCGCGGGCGATCGCGCGCAGGGCGCGCTCCCACGGGCAGCCGGGCCACCGCGGTCAGCTGCCCCGGTAAGTCGTGTAACCGTAAGGCGAAAGGAGCAGCGGGACGTGATAGTGGGCCGAAGCATCCGCAATGCCGAAGCGAATCGGCACGACATCCAGGAAGACTGGACTCGTATCTGCACGACCGGAAGCCGCCAGCCAGGCGCCCACCTCGAACTCCAGTTCGTAGCGCCCCACCTCGAACGCCTCACCGGCCAGGATCGCTTCCTCGCAGCGGCCATCGGCGTTGGTGAGGACCGTGGTCAGATGCTCACGCCCTGCGTCCAGGTGCCGATAGAGGTGCAGCGTCAGCCCAGCCGCCGGTTGCCCCCGGGCAGTATCGAGAACGTGGGTGGTGAGATAGCCTCGGATCATGATGTCCTCGCTGGCTTCAAAGTCGACATTAACCCGACGCGATGCAAGTCGCACGCCCGGGTGAGTCGCTGCCGGATGCACAGGCAAGGTAGTTCACCATGAACCGTTACCCGCGCGACCTCCACGGCTACGGCGCCACCCCACCCGCGGACCCCTGGCCCGACGGTGCCCGCATCGCGGTGCAGTTCGTGGTGAACTATGAGGAAGGCGGCGAGCGCTGTCTGCTGCACGGCGACGACAGTTCCGAGGCCTTCTTAAGCGAAATCGTCGCGGCCGAGCCCTGGCCGGGCCAGCGCCACTGGAACATGGAATCCCTCTACGACTACGGTGCCCGAGCCGGCTTCTGGCGTCTGCACAGGCTGTTCACCGGTTACGGCATTCCGGTCACCGTGTTCGGCGTCGCCACGGCCTTGGCCCGAAGCCCGGCTCAGGTGACCGCCATGAAGGAGGCCGGCTGGGAGATCGCCTGCCACGGCCTGAAGTGGATCGAACACAAGGACATGCCGATCGAGGAAGAGCGCAGCGTCATGGCCGACGCCATGCGCCTGCACGAAGCGGTGGTGGGCGAAGCGCCGCGGGGCTGGTACACCGGCCGATGCTCGGCCAACACCATCGCGCTCGGCGCCGAGTTCGGCTGCTTCGACTACCTCTCGGACAGCTACGCCGACGACCTGCCCTACTGGATCGAGCACGACGGTCGCGCCCAGCTCATCATTCCCTACACACTGGACAGCAACGACATGCGCTTCGCCACCGCCGGCGGTTTCAATGCCGGCAGCCAGTTCTTCGAGTATCTGCGGGATGCCTTCGACGTCCTCTACGCCGAGGGCAGCGCCGGGCAGCCGAAACTGCTCAACGTGGGTCTGCACTGCCGGCTGGCGGGTCGTCCCGGCCGCAGCGCGGCCTTGGCCCGCTTCATCGACCATGCCCTTACCCATGAAGGGGTGTGGTTCCCCCGTCGGCTCGACATTGCCGAGCACTGGGCCAGCGCCCATCCGCCTGACCTTCACGTCCTGCGTCCAAGCCGCCTGGATCGCGGCGCGTTCGTGGCGCGCTTCAGCGGCCTGTTCGAAGGCGGCGCCTGCATCGCCGAGCGCTGCTTCGAGGCCGAACTCGGGCCCGCCTTCGATCACGCCGACGGACTGCATGCGGCCATGGTACGGGCGTTCAGGACTGCTGATCGGGAGGAGCGTCTGGCCATCCTGAAGGCGCATCCGGACCTCGCCGGAAAACTCGCCCGCAACCGCGCGCTGACGCCGGAATCCACCCGCGAACAGGCCGCCGCCGGCCTCGACGCCCTGACCGACGCCGAATTCGCGGCCTTCGAGACCGCCAACGCCAACTATTATTCCCGCCACGGCTTCCCGTTCATCATCGCCGCTCGCGATCACGACAAGGCGACCATTCTCGACCTCCTCGCCCTGCGCACGCAGCGGAGTACCGAGGTTGAATTCGCCGAGGCCTGCCGGCAGGTGGAACGCATCGCCGCTCTGCGCATCACGGAGTTACTGCCATGATTTCCTATGCGGTTCCCGAAGGTGGTCTGCCGCCCCAGACCCGACTCCACACCGGCCGAGCCGTGTTCACCGAAGCCTATGCGGTGATCCCCCGCGGCGTGCTCTCGGATATCGTCACCAGTCGCCTGCCGGGCTGGGACGCCACCCGCTGCTGGATCATCGCCCGCCCCCTGTCGGGATTCGCGGAAACGTTTTCCCACTACATCATGGAGGTCGGCCCTGGCGGCGGCTCGCAGACGCCCGAGCCCGAGATGGATGCCGAAGGCGTGCTGTTCGTCGTCCGCGGCAGTCCCGAACTGCACATGGGCGGCAGCCGACATCCACTGATTGCCGGCGCCTACGCCTATCTGCCGCCCGGCTGCATCTGGAGCCTCACCAATCCCGGCAGCGAGCCGGCGGTGTTCCACTGGATCCGCAAATGCTACGAGCCGGCGCCCGGCCTGCCCGCCCCGCCGCCGCTGATCAGTCACGATCTTGACGTCACGCCACAGCCCATGCCCGATACCGACGGTGCCTGGCTGACCAGCCGCTTCGTGGCCATGGATGATCTCCGCCATGACATGCACGTCAACATCGTCACCTTCGAACCCGGCGGCGTGATTCCCTTCGAGGAGACCCACGTCATGGAGCACGGCCTTTACGTCCTCGAGGGCAAGGCGGTGTACCGCCTGAATCGGGACTGGGTGGAGGTGGAAGCCGGCGACTACATGTGGCTGCGGGCCTTCTGTCCACAATCCTGCTATGCGGGCGGCCCGGGCCGCTTCCGCTACCTGCTCTACAAGGATGTCAATCGCCACGCCCGGCTGAAGGGCCCCGGAGCCTTCGGCCGATGACCCGCGTGGTCCGAGTCGAAGCGCTCAGTTCTGCCGCCTTCGCCCCCTTCGGCGACGTGATCAAAGCCTGCGGGGAACCGGATCGGATCATCAATCAGGACCGCTGCGGTCGCTGGCACGATCTGGCTCGGATAAGTGCCACCGAGGGACGTCTGGGCTTGAGCCTGTTCCGGTCAGCATCCCGACAACTGCCTTTCGAGCTGACCTTCGTGGAGCGCCACCGGCTCGGTTCCCAGGCCTTCATGCCGCTGGCCGCCGACCCCTATCTGGCCATCGTCTGCCCGGATCAGGACGGCCGTCCGGGCCACCCCCGCGCCTTCCTTGCTGGCGCCGGCGAGGGCATCAACTACCTTCCCGGAACCTGGCACGCCGTCCTGACTCCCCTGGCGGACGCCACGATGTTCGCCGTCATCGACCGCATCAGCGACGGGACTGACGATGACACCGAGGTGCACGAGTTCGATACGCCCTATCGCATTGAACCCTGAGGGGTCACGACAGTCATCCACCGGCATCGCCAAGAACCATCGCCCGCACTGCGGGCTCCCACAACGGCAGCGCCAGCTCCCGGCCATGCGCTCCATCGAAGGATGTGGGGGCGCGCACTGCGCGCGATGGCCCGGCCGGGATCAGTGCACAGCAGCAGCGAGGATGCGGATGATCCGCTCCCGGCCAGCCGCGGCCACTTTCGCCATGGCATCCAGGGAGATGCCGCCCCTACCCGCGGCCGGATTCACCACCAGGGCGACAGCAGCAATGGGCAGATCGAGTTCCCGTGCCAGCGCCGCTTCCGGCATGCCGGTCATCCCTACTACGGTGCAGCCGTCCCGTTCAAGCCGATCCACCTCCGCTGGTGACTCCAGACGCGGGCCCTGCGTGCAGGCGTAGACACCACCATCGACCACAGGTGGTTCGTCGGCGCCCGCCAGCTCGCGGCCGGCCGCGAGCAGACGCCGGCGCAATCCGGCATCGAAGGGTTCGGTCATGTCCACATGGATGACGTTGCCCTCGGTGGAAAAGCTCGATTCCCGGCCCCAGGTGTAGTCGACGAGGTCATGAGGCACCACCAGACTGCCCGGCACAAGGCCGGCATCGATGCCTCCCACCGTGTACACCGCCAGAATGCCGCTCGCTCCAGCGTCCTTGAGGGCCTGCAGGTTCGCCCGATAGTTCACTGCGTGGGGCGCGAACTGGTGCTGATGCCCATGTCGAGAGAGAAACAGCACCGGCGCGCCGCCGAGTCGGCCCCGCTGCACCGGCGCCGCAGGCGTACCCCAGACCGTGGATCCGGTCAGCTCTTCCTCGAGAATCAGTTCGTCGAGCTGGTCGAAACCCGTACCTGCAACGATCGCCATCCGGCCCATACCGCCTCCGTCAGAGCTATTGATCTGCGATGGCATAGATGCCCCTCAGGTTGCGCCCGTAGCCTTTGAAGTCCATGCCTTCACCAAACAGATAGCGATCCGGCGCATGAATGGCCGCGTACTCACTGTCTACCGCCCGTTGCGGCAGTTGCTTGTCCACCAGCACCGCCGTGGCCACCGACAGTGCGCCGGCGTCAACGCAGTGCTGACGCACCGACGCCAGCGTGATACCCCGATCGAGGATATCGTCAACCACCAGCAGGTGGCGTCCGCGCAGGCCATCCACCGGGTGCCGCAACCAGTTCAGCTCGCCACCCTCGGTACGATCCCGGTAGCGGCTCAAGTGCACGTAGTCCAGCTCCAGCGGGAAGTCCAAATGCCCCATCAAATCAGAGCAGAACCGAAGCCCTCCTGTCATCACGCACAGCACCAGCGGATCACGGTCGACAAAGTCGATGCTTACTGCCCGCGCCAGATCGGCCACGGCCTTGGCCACCCGCTCGGCGGAGAACAGGCACTCGGCATGATCCAGGACTTGCAGGTACTCGTGATAGATGTCACGGCTCAAGCTGGGTTCCCCCCTTGATCTTGTTGGGACTTGTTCGTGCCCTCGGCTGAGGCAGCGACGTCATCCACGGGCATCGACTCGAGGTGTAGAGTACGGGTCGGGAAGGCAATCTCGCCACCGTGTTCGGCGATGATGGCCGCAATCTTGAACAGCACATCCTCCTTGATGGCATGAAAGTCCGCCCAGACAGTGGTCTTGGTGAAGACGTAGACCATGAAGTCCAGCGACGATGCGCCAAAACCGTTGAAGTTCACCATCTGAATGCGGTCGTCGGCGATCTCAGGATGCTCCCGCAGCATGCCGCGCACATCCTCGAGGATCTTCGGCAGGGCGTCGATGTCCGCATAGCGCACGCCGACGGTTTCGAAGATGCGCCGGTTCTGCATGCGGCCAGGATTCTCGACGCTGATCTGGGTGAAGATGGCATTGGGCACGTACAGCGGCCGCCGATCAAAGGTACGGATGCGCGTCAGCCTCCAGCCGATTTCCTCCACCGTGCCCTCAATGTCTCGATCCGGAGAACGAACCCACTCGCCCACGGCGAAGGGGCGGTCCATATAAATCATCAGGGCGCCGAAGAAATTGGCCAGCAGGTCCCGGGCGGCGAAACCGATGGCAATGCCGCCTACGCCACCCATGGCCAGCAGGCCGGCAATGGAAAAGCCGAGAGTCTGAGCAGCAGTGATCACTGCGGTGATCAGGATGGAAAGCCGAACCAGCTTGCCGATGGCAGTGGCCGTGGTGGCATCCACCGGCTGCTCGCTGAACTCCGGATTGATGACCCGTTCCTCAACGAAGCGCACCGCCCGCCAGGCGAACATGGCCACGAGGATGATCACACCCAGCGTGCGCATGGGCGCGATCAGCTCAAACAGTTCCACCTCGACATCGCTACCGGCGATCTCGGCGGCATGGGACAGACCCAGCAACAGGATGAGCCACACCAGAGGTTTGCGCGCGGCGAACAGAATGGCGTCGTCGTAAACGTTCTTGGTGGCGGCGAAACGCTTCTCGAGGCGATCAATGACCCTTCCGGCAATCCAGGATGCCAGCAGGGTCAGGAAGACCAGAACAAAGACCTCGATCAGGTCCTGGTACTGCCGCATCCAGGTTCCCAGATCATTGGTGAAGTTTTCCAAGCAGTGCCCCCAGCCAGCCTTTTCCAAGCGCGCGCAAGGATACACGCTTTGGCGCGGTGGCGGCGGCCAGGGATCCGCCGCAGGTTCAGATCAGAAGAAGCGGATCAGTTCCAGTTCGAGGTAATCGTCCCGCACCAGCGCCCCCCACTGCCGCCCTGGCTCGAGCACAGCGGCGGGATCTCCCGCGCCCAGCGCCGGGACGCCCACAAAGGCCCGTGCCTGAGCCGACAGGCGCCAGTGCTGCCCGATACGGGTGCTGCCTTCCAGGGACCAGACCTGACGCCCACTGCGATGATCGACGATCACACCTGCGAGCAGCTCCGAATCCGCCAGGTCATTGAAGCCGATGCGGATACCGGCGAACACGTCGTTGGCGAAGGACAACAAGGGCGTACGCCGACCGCGGTCGTCGAACAGGTACTCCAGCAAAAGTCCGACATCCGCACGCCCCACGACACCCACCAGGGTGCGCTCGATACCCAGCACCGCCGCCAAGTGACGCGGGGCGTCCCCCCCGCGCCGGACCCCCTCGAGCTTGAACGCCCAGTCACCGCGAATCAGGGCCGCGTCCAGACCGAACTGGGACATGGCGCCATACTGCGGCTGCAGGCGGATCGGCACGCCCGGCTCCACCGGAGCGACGACGGCGAAGGCAGGCTCCCGGTTCGTGCCCTCGAACCAGGACAGACCCAATTCCACATCACTGATCAGGTGACTGTAGCGCAACGCCCAGTCCACCTGGCCCTTGGCGACGCCGCGAATGCCGCTGCTGGCCTTGTCGATGGCAAAGGGACCACTAAGGCGACCGTCGGTGGACGCAAAGGTCCGCTGCCGGAAGCCCGGCAGCAGAAAGGCCTCGAACACGCCCCAATCCCGCAGCAGCGCCAGGCTGAGCATAGGCTGCCCGAGCCGGTGCTCCTCATTGACGTTCTCGATGAGATCGACCTGATTGAGCACATCCACCAGATGCTTGGACTCGGTCTGACCCCAGAACACGCGCTTGAGGCCGGCATGAAGCTCGAAGCCGCTGCCCAAGTGGCTGTAAAACGCCTCGCGCAGATCGCCGCGGCGGCGATGGTCGTCCCCGGGATCAAAGCGGTAGAACGGGGCCAGCGTGACGCTGTCGGCGCCGGCATTCCAGTCCCGGCGCAGCGTGAACTCAAGAGCGACGGATGGCTGAAATCGGTCCTGGCCGAGCTCACCCTGGCGGGGAAAGCCCCGCATTTGAAGCGCCACGCTGGCATCGAACTCGGTGCGCGGGCCCACGCTTGCACCGAAGGGATTGGCCACCATCTGGCCCTGAGCCGCCCCGGACCCAAGCAGCATCGCCGCCACGAAGGCCAGCACCGAAACGCGAACTGGCGGCCTCACCCGCATGACCGTCGATGCCGCTGGAACGGACAGCAGATCCATGTGCAGGGACTCAGTTCAAGCGCTGCAGCGCAGCGGTACTGAAGTCATCCAGGCCAAGGCCGTTGCCAAAAACATGCGCCGACCAGATCAATTCCGTCCGGCGACCCGTCTGGTGGTTGCGCATGTCCATGTGGCCGGCGCGCCAGTGGCGGCCTTGATGCAGGGACCAGTCGCTGGCCAACAGCGTTTTCAGGTGCGCCTGGCGACGGTCGTAGTACTCGATGCGCTCAATGCGCAAGGTGGTGACGTCATAGAACACCTGCTGCCGGCTGTAACCGCTCCAGGACTCCACAGGAATTCTTTCCACCTCGTAGCATCGACGCTCGCCGCAGGGAACCTCGTCGACGAAGCGCCAGCGGTAGTTGCTGATCTCCTCGGAGGTGAGATCCTCGAAAGCGAACTCGCTGCCAGCGAAGGGGCCGGAACGATTGCGGGCGGCAATTTTCTTCACCCGCCGCAGCGCCGGCAGGTACAGCCACTGATCGTCCTCGCGCTCGGCATGGTTCCAGGTCAGCAATGCCGTGCCCCGCTGATCCCTCGGAGAATCGAACAGAATCAGGCTGCGATCCCCCTCCTCCGCCCCTTCCAGCGTGGCGATGCGGATGGCCCGCTCACTGCTCGCACCGCGGGCATCGTGCAGGACCATTCGCACCGCCACCAGTTCGTCGCCGTAGCCTGCATCCATCCGCTGAGCTGCCTGGGCCACGGCCACACCTTTGGCCTCAGATGCCATCGCTGGCTGGAGCAGCGCGGCTTCGAGCTGCTCACGCGCCGAGCCCACTTCAGGCCAGGCCAGCAAAACCAAGGTGACGACAACAATGGGGGAAGCAAGCCAGGCACAGCGCATCTAAGACAACTCGTGTTCCGGGTGGACAGGAAGCCGGAGGCTAGCGCGCCCGGCAGGGTTTTCCCAGGTGGTGGCACCTTGCCATCAGAGCCCGCATGTCTTGCCGGGAGCAGCAGGCCTGTGCTGGTCCTGAGCCATCGCCGGCCCCGCCAGCCGAAGCCTTGGCCCGAGAGGCCTTCCTCATGGTGGTCATCCGGAATGGCTTGCGCATGACACAGAACTGGATATAATTTCAGCACTGTACGAAAAGAGAGTGCATGTCATGCAACAGCTCACCGCCCGCCAGGCTCAGGTCCTCGACCTGATCCGCCGCCACATCGAGGACACCGGATATCCGCCTACCCGGGCCGACATCGCCAAGGAACTCGGCTTCCGCTCCGCCAACGCCGCCGAGGAACATCTGCGGGCGCTGGCCCGAAAAGGCGCCATAGAGATGGTCCCCGGCACCTCACGCGGCATCCGGCTTCCTGAAGGCACGGGCCTGCCCATCGTCGGGCGGGTGGCGGCCGGCCAGCCCATCCTGGCCGTGGAGAACGTGGAGGATCACTGCGAGGTCCCGGCAGGCTTCTTCCGTCCCCGCGCAGACTACCTGCTGCGGGTGCAGGGCGAGAGCATGCGCGACGTCGGCATCATGGATGGCGACCTGCTTGCCGTGCACCGGGCCGAAACTGCTGAGAATGGCCAGATCGTGGTGGCCAGAGTCGAGGACGAAGTCACGGTCAAGCGCCTGCAGCGCGACGGCCGCAGCCGTCACCGCCTGACCTTGCTGGCCGAGAACCCGGATTTCGCTCCCATCGAGGTGGATCTTCGGGATACGGCCTTCGCCATTGAAGGCCTCGGCGTCGGCGTCATCCGCCGGGAGATCTAAGGGCACAGTGCAGCCCCGTGGGAGCGCGCGCAGGCGATGGGCCAGTGCAAGCCCTCGTCCGCGCTGATCGCCCCCAATGGGGGCTCCCACAAAGCTGTGGCACACCCATCGAATCGCATGTTCCTTTCGCGACAGCAAGAACAGCGAACTGCTGCGGGCCATCCATGGCACGCCCCCTGCGGGTCGCCTTGCGGGCGACGCATTCCGCTCCAGGCAGAATGCGCCCACAGCTCAATGCAGCGTCGGCCCGCGATTGCCGGAAATGAGTTCCCAGCCGTCGTATTCGCTGTCATCACCGGACGCGGCCTGCTGCAGATCACCCACGGCATCTGCAGCAGCTTCCATCATGGCATGGGCCACCTCGAGCAGATCATCGCCGAGCATGTGCAGAAGCTCCGGTGCGAAACGCACCCGAACCAGCGGTTCAGCGTCATCCGCACGCCCCTGATCCGGACGCTTCAAGACCACGTCACCATTTTCGAGTTGCAGCAATTCGAGCTGTCGTTCTGTCATCAGATTGCTTCCATCCACGGCACTCCCCATGGCATCAGCGTCGGGCTCCGGCGGCCTTTTTCCCAGTCTTTCCAGCCTTCTTGCGACCGCCCTTGCGTGCCGCCACGTCGGCATCCGCTTCCTGCCACTTGCCATCCATGTAGACGGCCCGCCAGCCCGTGGGCTTGCCGTCCTTCTCGGTCATCACATACTGCTCGTTGAGCTTGCGGCTCCAGCGCAACAGGGTCGGATTGCCATCGGGATCAGTTTCCGGTGCTTCCAGCACGAAGTGCCACTTCGGATCGATCTCATCCTTGTGTGGCTTCAGTTCCCTGACCATCGGCGCGCGGGTCTCGCGGTTCTTGGGGAACTTGCTCGCAGCGAGAAAGAGACCTGCCGCACCATCGCGCAGTACGTAGGTATCGTCCACTTTCTCGCAAGCGAGTTCAGGCATGGGTACCGGATCCATCTTCGGCGGAGCCGGCTGCCCACTGCGCAGAAGCTTGCGGGTGTTCTTGCATTCGGTACAGCCGAAGTACTTGCCGAAGCGACCGGATTTGAGCTGCATCTCGGCGCCGCACTTGTCGCAGTCCAGCGTCGGACCTTCATAGCCCTTGATGCGGAACTCCCCGAGCTCCACCTCGAAGCCGTCGCAGTCCGGATTGTTGCCACAGACATGGAGCTTGCGCTTTTCGTCCAGCAAATAGCTTTCCATGGACGTCCCGCACTTGGGACAGCGATGCTTGCGCCGCAGGGCCTTGGACTCGCCTTCCTCGTCGGCGTCGAGGTCCACGGCCTCCTCGCCGGGAATCAGGTTCAGGGTCTGTGTGCAGCGCTCCTTGGGCGGCAGCGCATAACCCGAACAACCGAGAAACACACCGGTACTGGCCGTGCGCAGCTGCATCTTGCGGCCGCAGGCGGGACAGTCAATGTCTGTGTCAGTGGGCGCGTTGGGGCGCATGCCGCCATCCTGCATGGCCGCCGCATCGAGCTTGCCCCTGAAGTCCTCGTAGAAATCGTCGAGCACCGTCTTCCAGTTCAGGTCGCCCTTGGCGACGGTATCCAGGCGCTCTTCCATTTTCGCCGTGAAGTCATAGTCGAGCAGATTGTCGAAATTCTCCATCAGCCTGTCGGTGACCACATCACCCACTTTCTCGGCGTAGAAGCGTCGATTACGCAGCGACACATAGCCGCGATCCTGGATGGTGGAGATGATACTGGCGTAGGTTGAGGGTCGGCCGATGCCGCGCTTCTCCAACTCGCGCACCAAGCTGGCCTCGCCGTAGCGCGGCGGCGGCTTGGTGAAATGCTGGAAGGGATCGAGCTTGAGCAACCTGAGCGACTCGCCCATCTGCAGGTCTGGCACTTCCTGATCGTCATCGCTGCGGCTGGCCGGAGGCTGCACCCGGGTGTAGCCGTCAAAGCGCATAATGCGACCGCGCAGCTTGAGCTCGAAGTCGCCCGCCGTGACCGTGATGGTCGTGCTGGTGTACTCGGCCCGGGGCATCTGGCAGGCCACGAATTGGCGCCAGATCAGCTCATAAAGCCGCACCGCGTCCCGCTCCATGTCGGACAGACGCTCCATGCGCACGTTGACGTCGGATGGCCGGATCGCCTCGTGGGCTTCCTGGGCCTTCTCACGGCTGGCGTACAGGACTGGATTCTCCGGCAGGTAGCGCTCGCCGTAATCCTTCCTGATCAGACTGCGACAAGCCTCCACCGCATCCTGGGAAAGGTTGGTGGAATCGGTGCGCATGTAGGTGATGTAACCCGCCTCGTAGAGTCGCTGGGCCAGGGTCATGGTCTTCTTCACGGAGAAACCGAGACGCGTGCTTGCCGCCTGCTGCAGCGTCGAGGTGATGTAGGGCGCACCCGGACGCGTACTGGTGGGTTTGTCCTCCCGGTTACTGACATCAAAACTGCTGGCATCGAGCTTGGCCAGAGCTGCATCCGTGGTTGCCTTGTCGCCGGGGCGGAAGTTCTCGCCCTTCTCCTTGACCACTTGGAAGCGTGCCCTGACCACCTCGCCCACGGTGCCTTCACGTGCCAGATTGGCAAACACGTCCCAGTATTCCTCGGGGACGAATGCGCGAATCTCCCGCTCCCGCTCCACCAGCAGCCGCACCGCCACTGACTGCACGCGGCCAGCAGACAGCCCCCGCGCCACCTTCTGCCACAGCAGCGGAGACAGCATGTAGCCCACCACCCGATCGAGGAAGCGCCGGGCCTGCTGGGCATTGACGCGGTCGACGTCCACCTCGCCGGGCTCGGCGAAGGCCTCCTGGATGGCCTTGCGGGTGATCTCATTGAACACCACCCGCTTGTAGCGGCTGGCGTCGCCACCGATGGCCTCGCGCAGATGCCAGGCAATGGCCTCTCCCTCGCGATCAAGGTCAGTGGCCAGATAGACCGTGTCAGCCTTCTCGGCCGCCTGTCGCAGCTCCCGGACCACCTTTTCCTTGCCGGGCAGGATCTCGTAGTTGGCCTTCCAGTCGTGTTCGGGATCCACGCCCATACGGGCCACGAGCTGCTGCTGCTGCTTGCGCCGCTTGTGCGCGGCCTTCTCTTCCGGGTCCATTTTGCGCGTTCGGGCGGCTTCCTGGGCGCGAGCCTTGGGGTCCACGGCAGGTCCACTGCCGCTGGTGGGCAGATCACGAATATGTCCGACGCTGGACTTGACGATGAAATCGCTGCCCAGGTAACGGTTGATGGTCTTCGCCTTGGCGGGCGACTCGACGATGACTAGCGACTTGGCCATGAATCCTCTTGGGCGCTGGCCTCCCCCCAGATGAGCGAAGACCGTGAGACGCGTGCGTGAGACTAGTGAATGGAGCGAGCGATGGACAGGAGCCGGATTGCGCAGGATCAACCTGCCATGCAACCCATCGCCTCTTCCTTGTCCTTTTTCACGAATAGCAGCAAAGACCGGAGCCGGTCAAAGGAAATGTGGAAGGGCCGGTTTTCGATGTCAGGCGTCGGGGTCCTCGGCGAGCCGGCGTTGTCGTGCGTCCTCCCGGGCGGCGGTCTCGCTCACTTCGAGCTGCAGCAGGCGCAGGGACTCGAGCAGATCGCCAATGGCATCCACTTCATCTTCCGCGCCCCGTTCGTGCCAGTAAAGGCCCACCGTAGCGGCATCACCCTCCACCTTGGCGGTACCCCGAGGCGCCGTGGCCAGCGCCTGCGACAGCCGACCGACCACGGTTTCAATGAGGGGCAGGCCGGGACGACTGAAGCGCCACCCTGGCAGCAGGCCGGCAGACATCTCCTCCTCCACTTCACTGCGGACATCGTGCCGCAGGCGAATCACCTCCCAATCTGGCGCATGCCTGGCCTCGATACTTCCCGGCAGGCGCAGCGGCAACTGGTAAAGCGCAACGTTGAGGCTGGGCTGCAGCAGCTTGCCGCCACTGGATACCCGGTCCTGTGGCCGCGGATCAGGATCGGGAATTTCCCGGATACTGATATTCAAGCCCCGACTGCGAGCGTGGCTGCGCAGCCGTTCGAGCTGACGGTCCCGAGGGGTTGGCCGCAGCCACATGAGCGGACCCACCACCAAAGCGATGGTAAAGGCGATGATGATGATGACAGTGATGCTCATGACGACTCCTGACTGCAGGAGGCAAGCATACGCCGGATCCGATTCGACCGCCGTGCGCCAGCCGGGAACCCATCTCCGAGACTCCCAGTCCTGCTCCACAGCCGTCCAACGCAGCCGTATTGTGCCCCTCATGCACTGTGTGTAATGTTCCTCCGCACGCGCATCCCGCGGTTGGAGGCTGGAACATGCCTGGCTACCATCACCTTCTCCTTGCCATTGATCTGACCGAGGAGTCGAACCAGGTGGCCGAACAAGCGGTCGCTCTGGCCAAGGTCTTTGGGGCCGACCTCAGCGTCATTCACGTGATCGAGCCGCTGAGCGTCGCCTACGGCGGGGATATCCCCATGGATCTGTCCTCGGTTCAGGATCAGATCCACGAGCAGGCCAAGGCCCAGCTCGCCGATTTCGCCGAAGGACTCGCGATTCCCGCCGAGCGTCAGTACCTGATTTTCGGTCGTCCCGAGACCGAGATCCACAGGGTATCCGAATGCAAGGACGTGGATCTCATCGTGGTCGGTTCGCACGGGCGCCACGGCTTGGCGCTACTGCTGGGTTCCACCGCCAACAGCGTGCTCCACGGCGCCAAGTGTGATGTGCTGGCGGTACGCGTAGGCATGTCGGAGTAGTCCACCGCCACTGCCACAGAATCCAACTTCCATCGGAGCCGGTCTTTGCCGAGCAGTCAGGCAGTATTGGCCACGCAGCGCGCTGAGGGCCGGCGCCTATCGGTCCCTTGCGGAACCTGGCTCCTGCTTTTGTGCCTGAGCTGGGTCACCGCGTTCGTCAGCCCGGCTCAAGCGGCTGCCGCTCCAGAAGATACCGATCTCAGCGCCCAGCGGGCTCTTTACCGCGATGCCCTGGCGGATCTCTATGCGATCCGCCTCCGCGCCTTCGAGAGCAAGCTCGAGCGCCTCGAAGACTATCCACTTCTGCCCTATCTGCACTACGCCCGCCTGCTGCGTTACATCTCCAATGCCGAAGCGGCAGAGGTCATCGCATTCCGGGAACGTTTCGCCGACAGCCATCTGGCCGACTCGGCACTGACCCATTGGCTGGACAATCTGGCCCGCCGCGGACAGTGGGAACTGTATCGCCAGCACTTCGACCCGAAGCTGGCCAGAACCGCGACCCAGCAATGCCGCTACTACCGTTCCCTGTATGAGACCGGCGATCGAGCAGGCGCCCTGGCCGGCGCAGCGCGCATGTGGGTCGCCAACGACTCCAGGCCGGATGTCTGC
>SLTB01000152.1 GCA_007130155.1 Pseudomonadales bacterium | reverse complement strand
TTTTGCCGATGACGTCATGGAAGCCAACGGCCAGCCCTTCCTGTTCCGGCCACGCCCGGCACGGCCGCCGATCCTCATTGGCGGCAGTGGACCCCATGCCCTGGCACGGGTCATCGCCTATGGCGACGCTTGGCTGCCCATGCCGGCCCCCCTTGAGCAGCTTGCGGCAGCGAAGCAGGCCCTGGGGGACCTGGCGGCCAAGGCAGGGCGGCCTGAGCCTAGCCTGACCCTGCTCGCCCGTATCGGATCCGATCCCGATGCGGGTGCGGCGACGCTGGCGGATTACCGTGACTTGGGCGCTCTGCGAACCATCGCATCCACACGTTACGACGATGCGGACGGCTATTTGCGTTGGCTGGATGGACTGCTGAAGATGCGCGAACGCATCATGTGATCAATGGCGGCTTGTGGCGCCGCAGGTCGCCGCTACAATGCACTGTCCTTCTTGGTGCCACGGGTTTGTTCCATGAATCTCCCCAATCTGCTGACCCTGGTGCGAATCGCTCTGGTTCCGGTCCTGGTCGTGACCTTCCTGCTGCCCTGGAAGTGGAGTTACCTGCTTGGTGCGGGCGTCTTTGCCCTGGCCAGCATCACCGACTGGCTGGACGGCTACCTGGCGCGGCGCTGGCAGCAGACGTCCCAGTTCGGCGCCTTTCTCGACCCGGTGGCAGACAAGCTGATCGTGGTCAGTGCCCTGGTCATGCTGGTGGGCGCCCATGCCAACGTCTGGATGTCGGTCGCGGCGGTGGTGATCGTCGGGCGCGAGGTGGCGATCTCGGCCCTGCGCGAGTGGATGGCGGACATGCAGCGCAAGGGCCTCGTGGCCGTGAGCTGGGTCGGCAAGGCCAAGACTGCGGTGCAGATGGTGGCCATCCTGGTGCTGCTCGCCCATCCGGCGGACTTCAGCCTGGCGCTGGTATGGGTAGGCTACGGGCTGCTGTACGTGGCCACGGTCTTGACCCTCTGGTCCATGGTCGCCTATCTGCGGGCGGCCTGGCCGACGCTGAAGGAGGCTTATCTGGATGCCGCGTCCTGATGGGCTCCCGAAGCGGAGGCGCCGGCTGGTCGGCATGCCCGGAGATATGAGGCCGGAGGTTGCTGGGGTAGGATTGGGAGTAACAGAGCTCGCAGAGTGGGGTAGCAAAGCGAGGGCATAGACAGGCTAGATAGACTGGCAAGCGGCGCGTAAATCGGTATCATGCGCGCCTCACCCGGGCTGGGTGGCAGAGTGGTCATGCAGCGGATTGCAACTCCGTGTACGCCGGTTCGATTCCGACCCCAGCCTCCAAATTCCCAGGCTGAGCTTGCTGGCTCAGCTCTTCTGAAGCTGCCCACCAAGCACCGTCCCGCTTTCGCGAAGGGAGTCCTCAGCGCAGCAGCAGCACCGGAATGCTCGCAGCGCGCAGCAGATCCAGCGTCCGGCTGCCGAAGAAGATCCGCCGCAGGGGCGAGTGGGTGAAGGCGCCCATCACCAGCATGTCAATGTCGAGCTCCTGAACCTTCCTGGCGACTGTGGTTTCCGCGTCGCCGGGCAGCAGGTGGGCCTCGACCTCGAAGCCCGCCTGCGCCAGCGTCTCCTGCGCCCATTCCAGTTGCTTGGGTGCCTCCTTGCGTGGTTTGCCGGACATCAGCAGATGGATGGGCAATCCCGAGAACAAGGGGCTGGTCGCCAGCATGGCAACGCCTTTGCGGGTCAGGTTGCCGCCGTCGAAGGCGATCATGATGCGCCGGGGTACCTGGAAGTCGTTGGTGACGGTGAGAATCGGCTTGTGCAGGGCGCGGACCACCCGTTCGAGGTTGCGGCCAAGGTCGCGCTGGGTGGTTTCGGCTGATTCACCACGCCGGCCAAGAACGAACAGCCTGACACTGTCTTCCTGCTCGACCAGGGTCGCTTCGAGTGCGCCGTGGCGCTGGCGTACGTCCGGGGACGGAACCCCTGCAGCGATGGCCCGTTCCCTGAGCTGATTGAGAAACAGTCGGCCGGACTCCCGCGCGGCGCGGCTGCGGGACTCGTCTTCGGCGGCGAGTGTCTGCAGGAGCTTTTCCTGGGCGTCGACGCCGATGGCGCCGCTGTGATCCACCTCCACGGCGCGTTCAGGGTGGCGATCCAGGATGTGCAGAAACTCCAGCGGCAAGGCCAGCCTCAGCGCCGCCCAGGCGGCGTAGTCCGCCACGTGATCGGCATACTGCGATTGATCGACGCAGGCCAGAACCCGGCTTTCGCTTGGCATCGGCATGGCTCCCGTCAGTGCCCCAGCAATCGAATGTCGGCATCGGGTTTGTCGTGGATGCCGAAGCGGTCGATCATGGTGGCGCTGGCCTCGTTGAGCCCGATGACCTCCACCGTGGTGCCTTCCCGTCGGAACTTGATGACCACCTTGTCCAGGGCGCTCACTGCAGTGATGTCCCAGAAGTGCGCCAGACTGACATCGATGCGGACGCGGTCGATGACCTCGCGGAAGTCGAAGGCGTTGATGAAGCTTTCGGCGGAAGCGAAGAAAACCTGGCCTGTGACCGTATAGGTGCGCAAGCGACCTTCTTCCTCAGAGCGGGAGGTCACATAGAGAATGCGGCCCACCTTCTGAGCGAAGAAGAAGCCCGAGAGCAGTACCCCCACGGCGACGCCCTTGGCCAGATCGTGGGTCAGGACCACCACGACGACGGTGGCCAGCATCACCACGCTGGAACTCTTCGGATGTTCCCTTAGATTACGGATGGAATCCCAGTTGAAGGTGCCGATGGACACCATGATCATCACGGCCACCAGCGCGGCCATGGGGATGCGCGCCACCCAATCACCGATGAACACCACCATCACCAGCAGGAAGACACCAGCCGCGAGGCAGGACAGGCGTCCCCTGCCGCCGGATTTTACGTTGATCACGGACTGCCCGATCATGGCGCAGCCGGCCATGCCGCCGAGGAACCCAGAGGTGATGTTGGCCACGCCCTGACCGACGGATTCGCGGGCCTTGTTGCTTGGGGAGTCGGTGAGGTCGTCGACGATGGTCGCCGTCATCATGGATTCCAGCAGGCCCACTACGGCCAGGGTGGCCGAGACCGGGAAGATGATCTGCAGGGTCTCCCAGTTCAGCGGTACGTCCGGGAACAGGAACACCGGCAGACTGCTCGGTAACTCGCCCATGTCGCCGACGGTGCGGATGTCGAGCCCGAAGAACATGGCCACGGCGGTGAGGACGACGATGGCGATCAGCGGGGATGGAATGGCGCGGGTAAGCATGGGCAGCAGATAGATGATACCGAGGCCGCCGGCCACCATGGCGTAGACAGGCCAGGCTACGCCGGTCAATTCCGGGATCTGGGCGAGGAAAATCAGGATGGCCAGGGCGTTGACGAAGCCGGTGATCACCGAGCGCGAGACGAATCGCATCAGTCTGTCGAGGCGGATCCAGCCGGCAATGATCTGCAGGATGCCGGTGAGCACGGTGGCTGCGAGCAGGTACTCGAGACCGTGATCGCGCACCAGAACCACCATCAGCAGCGCCATGGCACCGGTGGCGGCCGAGATCATCCCGGGCCGGCCGCCGGTGAAGGCGATCACCGTGGCGATGGAGAACGAGGCGTAGAGCCCGACCTTGGGGTCGACGCCGGCGATGATGGAAAAGGCAATGGCCTCGGGGATGAGGGCCAAGGCCACCACCAGTCCGGCGAGCAGGTCATTGCGTATGTTGGAGAGCCAGTCCTGGCGCAGGGTATTCATGGTCGGATAGGTCGCCTGTGGCATAACCGCTAGCGGGCGGATGTGACGAGTGGTTCCCGGGCCAACACGCGCGCGTCCCGCCACAGCAACGGCGGTCCCGAAGCAGGCGGATGGGGAGCGGCTCTGGCAAGCCTTGGGGTACGGAGCCAGGCAAGCGCGTAGATGAAGCGCAGAATGCCTGATCTGTTCGCTTCGCCCAGTAGCGGCCGGGCGCGGATAGTACGGGTGGCGCCCGCTTCAAGCAAATGCGGCTGGACCTGCCTGGACGCTATGATCGGCGCGCACGCCGGCTGCGGAGGCCGCGAGTATGGCGACCGGAAGGCTGAGCGTTGCTCGCCGCATGTCCCTTTTGGAGCGGGACATTCTTCGTTTTGGAACAGCCAC
>SLTB01000137.1 GCA_007130155.1 Pseudomonadales bacterium | reverse complement strand
TGGCGCCCCTGTGGGAGCGGATTTATCCGCGAATGACCCCGCAAGTCATTGATTTCTGGCAGTCCATTCGCGGCTGAAGCCGCTCCCACGGAGTCTTGCCAACCTTTTGCGACACCCTCTTTATCCGTGAATGACCCCGTAACTCATTGATTTCTGGCAGTCCATTCGCGGCTGAAGCCGCTCCTACGGAGTCTTGTCAGCCATTTGCGTCACCCTCCAAGTCCGTTCCCACGGGCGTCAAAAGAAAGTGCCCGTGGGCCGTGGCGATGAGCCTGGTCCGGTCTTCCTGCCAAGCCTCGGCACGGACGTTGGCAACTCGGCGGCCGTGCTTGGTGATGATGGCCCGGCCGTAGGTGGTCACAGGTCGTCCTGAGCGCAGGTAGTCGATGGAGATATCGACCGTCTTTGGCAGGCGCTCACTCTCGGTATCGAAGAGCAGCTGGATCGCCGCGGTGAATTCCAGAAAGGCGCCGATGGTCCCACCGTGCAGCGCAGGTAGCGCCACGTTGCCGATCAGGTGCTCCTGGAACGGCAGCACCATGGTGAGCTCGTTGCCCTTGCGATCAACCTGTATCCCCAGGAAGCGCGCATAGGGAATGCACTTGAGCAGGGCTTCCATGTCCTGGCCTTTGCCAACGGCGCGCAGTTCGCGCAGCAGCTTCACTTGGACGCTCCCAGATTGCTGAAACCGGGTGGTGCGGCGCGGTTGGCGCCCAGCATGAAGGTGGCCACGGAGCTGGCGATGAGTTGCTCGTTGTCGCCCTGGGTGGCACGGGCGCGGACGAAGGCCACGGAGCGGGTGATCTGATAACAGTCCGCGGTCACGATGAGATCGAAGTGGGGCTCGGCGGGGCGCATGTAGTCGATGCGCAAGTCCAGGGTGGCGATGGCCCGTTGCTCTGGTAAGAGCCCCTCTCGCGGGACGGCCATGCCCGAGGCATTGTCCAGCACGGCGGTGATGACCCCGCCATGGATCACACCCGTGTCCGGGTCGCCCACCAGTTTGTCCGCGTAGGGCAGGCGAACCACGCAGTGGCCATCGCGATACTCGAGCAGTTCCACGCCCAGGGCGCGAGCATGAGGAATGTGAGACAGGTGTTCGTGAATGCTGTGCTCAGCCCAGCCGCTGTTACCGGCGTCCGCCATGGGGATCTCCAGGTTGTGCCGGCGCTCGTTCGCGGGCGGCGGAATTCTATCAGACCGTACCTCTTTGGGCGGTTTGGGTCGGCTGCCATCCACGGTATGATCCAGCGATTGCCCGCTGTCAGTGGGTTCCGGGGAGTCAGCATGCTCAAGCGCAAGTTTCCAAAGTCGCGCTATTTCGAAGACTTCACAATTGGTGAAACGTTCTACATTCCCTCGCGGACCATCGGTGACGCGGAGGTCACGGCCTTTCGGACCGCCAGCGGTGATACCCATCCCCTGCACTACGACACCGAGTTCGCCCGCGAGCGGGGCTTCCCGACTGTGATGGCGCATCCCTTTCAGCTTCTGCTCTACACGACACCGGGAGCTTCCGACTTCAGCTACATGATCGAAGACACGCTGATCTCCTTCATTGGTCAGTCGTCGAAGTTCATCAAGCAGGTATTCCGGGGCGACAGTCTTTATCCTGAGCTGAAGGTGAAGTCGCTGGAACCGCAGTCGGCCGGTGGACTGGTGACGTTGGCCAGTACGGTGGTGAACCAGCGAGCCGAACTCTGCCTGGAAGGTGAAATGAGTTTCCTGATCAAGCAGCGCCCGCCTGGCGCGTACTGAACCACGGAGCAATACCATGACCATGCAACAGACCCCGCTTCTCATGAGCCGCTTGATGGACCGCGGTGCGCAGATGCAGCCTGAAGTGGAAGTGGTGACTGCCACTGCGGACGGTACCCGTCGGCAGACGCTGGCCGAGACCCGTGACCGCGCCCATCAGCTCGCTCATGCTCTGGCCAAGGCCGGCATCGCCATTGGTGACCGGGTCGCGACGTTCATGTGGAATGGATCGCGTCATCTTGAGGCCTACCATGCCATTGCCTGCATGGGCGCGGTGCTGCACACCCTCAATATCCGTCTTTCCGACGTCGACCTCGAGTACATCATCAATCACGCTGGCGATCGCATCATCATCGTCGATGCGGACATGTTGCCGAAGCTCGAGGAACTCGCAGGCCGCATGCCTACGGTGGAGCGCATCATCGTCGCCACCGAGCCCGGGCTCGAGGGTTGGAAAACCTCACTGCCGAATGCGGTGGACTACGAGGACTTCATCCGCGAGCAACCCACCGTCTACGACTGGCCGGAGATCGACGAAAACTCACCCCTTGGCCTGTGCTACACCAGCGGTACCACCGGCAAGCCCAAGGGCGTGATGTACACCCATCGCTCCAACTACCTGCATACCATCTCCATTTGCATGACCGATGTCATGGGCCTGTCCGCCTCCGATACCGTGCTCGGCATTGTGCCCATGTTCCATGCCAACGCCTGGGGCCTTCCCTGGGCGGCCTGCATGCTCGGCATGCAGCAGGTCTTTCCCCATCGCTTCATGGATCCCAAGCGACTCACGGAATTGCTGGAGTCCGAGAACATCACCATGTCCGCCGGGGTGCCCACCATCTGGCAGGGTGTGCGCTCCATCCTCGAAGCGGCGCCGGGCAAGTTCGATCTGTCCGATCTTCAGCGTTTGACCTGTGGTGGATCAGCACCGCCGCCGTCGCTGATCGGCTGGTTCTGGGACGAACTCGGTGTGGAGATGATCCAGGGCTGGGGCATGACCGAGACCAGTCCGCTGGCGACCATCAGCCGCCGCTCCGGCAAGCGCAAGCACCAGGACATGAGCGATGCCGAGCGGGCTGCCAACCAGGCTAAGGCCGGCCTGCTGATGCCCGGTCTGGAGCTCGAGATTTTCGACGACGAATGGAAGCCGTTGCCCCATGACGGCAAGGCCTTCGGCGAACTGCTTATCCGCGGCCCCTGGATCTGCTCGGAGTACTACAACGACCCCCAGCCCGAGAAGTTCCACGATGGCTGGCTGGTCACCGGTGACGTGGCCAAGATCGATCCTGAGGGTTATCTGATCATCACCGACCGCTCCAAGGATCTGATCAAGTCCGGCGGAGAATGGATCTCATCGGTGGATCTCGAGAACCACATCGTTGCGCTCGATGGCGTGGCGCAGGCCTGCGTCGTAGCCCAGCCCCATCCGAAGTGGGATGAGCGGCCGGTAGCCGTGGTGGTGAAGAAGGCGGGCGCTGAATTCGGCAAGGATCAGGTTCTGCTCCACTGCAGCGAGAAGTTCGCCAAGTGGCAGCTGCCGGACGACGTTCTGTTCGTCGATGCGATTCCCCTCACCGCCACGGGCAAGATGGATAAGAAAGTGGTGCGCGCGAAGCTGGCCGACGACGGCTATCAGCTTCCCGATCTCGTGGGCCGATAGGCCGTGCGCAGAAGCTTCGCCAGACGCAAGGCGCAGGGGCCGGAGCCGTCATCGGCGTCAGCGGCAGCAACTGGCCTGTGACCAGACCCTCGCGCATGTGCCTTGATCCAGACGCAGCTGAAGTCCAGAGCGGGGCGAACCCAGTTCAGAGCCTCCTTGGCAGGTGGCGGCCCTCAGGCGGAACTCACGCCTGGTCACGGGAATGGCGTGATTCGAGTCGTGAGAACAGTGCCGTCTGGGTCGGCGGACCGAACTCGTCGTCTGCATCGCCAATGCCGCCGAAGCGGACGCCGTAGCCATTGCGTCGCGCAACGCCTCGGGCCCAGTCCCTGAATTTCGCCCGGGTCCACTCGAAGGTATGGTCTGGGTCCCGGAACTCTCCGGGAGCGAGATCGAAGAGGACGTTGTATTCCTGGTTGGGCGTGGTCATGTACAGGGTCTGCGGTCGGTACTGGCCGAAGACAGCGGCTTCGACGGCGGACAGGGATCTGGGAGGCACGTGCTCGATGGTTTCGATCATGGTCGCGATGTCGAAGCCGATCAGAGCGTCATTGCGTTCGGCAAAGGAGCCGCACAGCAGCCGGAGACGGGGTTTATGGCCGTATGGGGCCTCGAGATGCTCGGCGAGCATGCTGCGGGTTTCACTCAAGGTGAGTGCGGAGTACTCGAGGCCTACCACTTCAGTGAATCTGGGTTC
>SLTB01000070.1 GCA_007130155.1 Pseudomonadales bacterium | reverse complement strand
GTGAACCGACCTGGGGCTATCTGTATCGCCATTTCATCCCGCCGCTCGCCGAGCGCTATCGGGTCATCGTTCCCGATCACATGGGTTTCGGGAAATCCGAAACCCCGGCGGATCGCCGCTATACCCTTGCCACCCACGTGGAGAATCTGACCGCGCTGATCGATGACCTCGGGCTTAGGGACATCACCTTCGTCTGCCAGGACTGGGGAGGACCGATGACCGGGGCCTACGGCCTTCGACATCCGGAGCGGGTGAAGCGCCTGGTATTGATGAATACCTTGTTCGGCTATGGCGGCGTACGGCAGCCAAAGGAGCGTACGCCGTGGTTCGAGTGGATTGCGAAACACCATGAGGCGGGAACGCTCGAGGGCATCCTCGGTGAACTCGGCTCTACCGTGTTGTCGGTGATGAAGATCGTCGGCTTCGAGAACTCCGCCGCGGTCGACAGCACCTGGATTCGTGCCTATTCGGCACCGTTCCCGGATCGCGCGAGCTGTATCGGCGCCATCGAGTTTCCGTTGGACGTGCACCTCGGACGTGTCTTCGAGTACATCGTCGCGGGGCTTAAGACCGGCAACCTCGACAAGCTCAAGGCCAAGCCGGCCATGCTTGCCTACGGCATGCGTGATCGCGCCATCGATCCGCAGCACGCCATCGCGGATTTTCGTGCGTTGTTTCCTGACGGCCCGGTGACGACCCTGCCGGACGTCGGCCACTTCTGTCAGGAAGACGCGCCGGGAATCCTCACGGCCCTGATCGGTCAGTTCATGCAGACGACGCGCTGATTCACTTCGCCCGGCGGCCCACCGTGTCGTCGATGCGTCGCTGCATTGCAGCGTCGAGCGGCCCAGCCTTTTCGGCGGCCAGGCACTCGGCCAGTTCGCTGCGGTTCTTCACCCCCAATACCACGGTCGCCACCCCGTCGATACCCAGGGCATAGCGATGCGCGAGCAATGCCGGCGTCATGCCCAGTTCGGCCGCCAGCGCGCGAAACGGTGCAGCGCGCTCGAAATCACGCCCGTCCAGGGACTCGGCAGGGATGTCCCGATCGAAGCCATCGGTGAGGGCGCCGGCCTGCACCGCGCGGATACCCATGACGCCCACCCCGGCCGCCACAGCGGCCTTGATGATGTCGCGCGGCCGCGCCGGTTCGTCATAGCGCCGCATGTCGCCCGGTGAATCCAGGCAGTTTGCCACCACCTGTACGACGGCCGGCGGCCGGGCGCTGCCGAGGACTTCGATGACCGTGGCCGGCAGTCCGACCCCGGTGATGCCCCAGGCTCCGATCAGCCCCTCTTCGTGCAGGGCTTCGAAGACCGGTACGACGGCATCGTCGAACAGAGAGAGACGCGTTGCGAAGCGGTCCTGGGTGGCGCTGTCGCGGGGATAGACGTAGTCGTCGGGAATGAGGTTGGAATGCAGCAGAAGCAGGTCGACGCGATCAGTGCGCAGACCTTCTAGGCTGCATTCGAGCCGGCGCCGCACGATGGCTTCGACCTGCTCCACTGGCGGAGAGCCGAGCTGGCACTTGGTGGTGACGCGCACACCCGTTGGCAGACGGCCACCGAAAGCCTCACCGACCACGGCCTCCGCCTCGCCGCGACCGTAGCCGGGTGCCAGGTCGAGCAGGTTGATGCCCCCTGCTACAGCCTCGAGTACGGTGGCCACCGCTTCGACCCGGCTGGTCGGTCCCCAGACCTGTCCGAGTCCGCCACCACCGAGGGTCAGCGCACTCACCTCACCCAGACCTGCCAGTGTCCGCTGTTGCATGTGCTCTTTCTCAACGTGTCCCAAGGAGTTCCAGTCTGCACGGCGGCTGGCACGGCGCCAAGGGCGTGCGCCGGCGGTGCCTGGATAGATGACGACGACAGGACTTTCCCGCATCCTTCGCGCCTTCGCTCGCCATTGAACCTCTGCCGTGACCGCTGCTGAAGACCGCCCCTGGGCACCGTTTGGCTATCGCGACTACCGCCTGCTCTGGACCATCCTCTTGGCCGGATCCATTGGTCTGTGGCTACGCATCCTGGGTACCGCTCAATGGCTGCTGGACGACACGGGTTCGGCAATGATGGTGGGCTTCATCGGGGTCGTGCAGCTGTTCGTGCAGATCCCGGCTCTGCTCTGGGGCGGTACGCTGGCCGATCGCATCGACCGCAAGCGGCTGATGATGCTGGCGCACAGCATGACCTTCGTGGTGATGCTGACTCTGGGTGTTCTCAACGCCCTGGGTGCGTTGTCGCCGGTGCTGGTGTATCTGGCGATTGCCGTCGCCGCAGCCTCGCAGATGCTGGCGAATCCCGCACGGGCGGCCATGGTCGCGGTGGTGGTGCCCGAACGGCAGCTGATGCGAGCGGCCTCTACCGACAATGCCACCGGCAATACGGCCGCCATTCTCGGCCCGCTGCTGTTCGCGGGACTGACACTGACCGCAGGTCTGACGACTGCCTTCCTGGTGGCTGCGGCGTTGTCGCTGATCGCGCTGATCACGCCGATCTGGGTGCGGACTGTGGGCCATGCCGCCAACCGCCAGGCGGGAACGACCGTCAGCCAGACGGTGGACGGGCTGCGCTACGTGGCGAAGCATCCCATCCTGCCTGGACTGTTCCTGCTCGACACCGGCATCACGGTGGTGTCCTTTTATCGGGAGATCCTGCCGGTGCTGGCACTCGGCATGTTTGCCGCCGGTGCCCACGCCACCGGCCTGCTTGGGGCTGCCAATTCGGCCGGTGCCGTGCTGGGTTCCTTCGTGGCGCTGGCCTTCGCTGGCTATCGAGCCAAGGGCCTGCTGGTGCTCTATGCCTCACTGGCCTATGCCCTGGTGCTGTTCGCCTTCGGGCTCACGCCCTATCTCTGGCTGGGCGTAATGCTTATTGCGCTGCTCGGCGCCACCGACTCGGTCACCGTCACCGTCCGGCATACGACGGTCATGCTCACCACGCCGGATCACATGCGCGGTCGGGCATTCTCGCTGATGATCCTCGCCGCCCAGACGGCCAACAATCTTGGCACCATCTGGATCGGATTCTGGGCCGGATTCATTGGCGCAGGAAACAGCATGGTCTTGGGTGGCGTTCTGTCGCTCATGGCGACCCTTGCCATTGCCTGGTGGTGGCGGCCGATTCGGGAATATCGTTCGCCCTGAAGTCACTCCTGTGCCTTGCGCGCGAGGGCCATGAGCGCTTTCGCGTCGCGGACGGCGATCTGACGATAGCGGAGTTCGATGGCGCCTTGGTGGGCCAGATCCTGCAGTAGGTGATTGACGGTCTTGCGGGCCACCCCCAGCAGTTCAGCGACTTGGCTTTGGGACAGGCAGATGGGCGCATCATGATTGGGGCCGGATCGGCTCAGTTGCAGCAGTCGGTTCGCCAGCCGGCTGCCAATGGACTGACTCAGGGTCTGCGCCAACAGCGTCAGGGCCTCGCCGAGCTGTTCATAGAGCAGCCGTGTCAGATGCTGCCAGACTTCCGGATGTCGCGATGCGATGCCCGCCAGTGCGCGTTCGGAAAGGAACAGGAAGGTCGAGGGGCGTGCTGCCAATACGGTGGCCAGTCGGGGCCCGCGAGCGACCTGGGCCGCATGACCGAAGATCTCGCCTGGGCCGGTGGCGTGGACCAGAACGTCCTCGACATGGGGCAGGGTGACGTAGACCAGGGCCGTGCCCTCGAGCACCGCATACAGCCCCCTCGGTGCGTCGCCGCTGCCATAGATCCAGCGCCCGGTGGGTACGGCACGGATCACGGCAGCATCGATCAGTGCGGCCTGAAGCGGTGCGGACAGGGCGGCGAACCAGCGGTTGTTGGCCAGGGCGGCACGGGGTGAGATGTCTGGGCGCTCCCTCATCATGAGCCCAACTGTAACCCAAGTGACAATCTCGCTGGCAGCGGCGGCTATGCTCAGGGTTATTGGCGATCAGCCTTGAGGGTTCGGGCATGAGCAGTTCGATCACGGTGCGCAAGGCAGGTGGGGGATGTGGGGCCGAAGTGGCGGGCATCGATCTTGCCGAGATGAATGAGGATGACTTCGGTGCCGTGCAGGCGGCCTTTCGTGATCATGGTGTGCTGTTCTTCCGCGACCAGCGCCTGACGCCCGAGCAGCACATCGCCCTGGCGAGGCGCTTCGGGCCCATCGACATCAACAAGTTCTTTCCCGCCGACGGCGAGCACCCGGAGATCGCCGAGGTGAAGAAAGAGCGAGAACAGACCACCAACATCGGTGGCGGTTGGCATACGGATCATTCCTATGATGTGGTCCCGGCCATGGGTTCGATTCTGGTCGCACGTGAATTGCCGGAGTCGGGTGGTGACACCTTGTTCGCGAACATGTACGCGGCCTACGAAGGACTGTCACCCGGCCTGCGCCGCACGCTCGATGGCTTGCGTGCGGTGCATTCCAATCACCATATCTTCGGCGCGGCGGGTGCCTACAAACAGCAGGGAGACGCGGCAGAGCTATTCCGCAATGAACAGCTCACCAGCGAAGCCGTCCATCCGGTCGTCATCACTCACCCGCTGTCCGGCCGAAGGGCGCTTTACGTGAACCCGGCTTTCACGCTCCGCTTCGAAGATTGGAGCAACGAGGAGAGCGCGGCGCTGCTGGCTCATCTCTACCGCCATGCCACTCGGCCGGAGTACACCTGTCGCTTCCGCTGGAGCGAGGGCGCCGTGGCCATCTGGGACAATCGGGCGACTTGGCACTATGCGCTGAACGACTACCACGGACAGCGGCGCTTGCTGCATCGGATCACGGTTGCGGGCTGTCCTCTGCATTGAGCTGTGGGGAGAGGGGAGAGACATGATGAGCAGGAACTTGGCCAGGATCATGGGCGCCCTGGCGCTGCTTTGGACGGTTACGGCCGCGGCCAGCGATGGGCCGCAGCCGCCCGTGGGCGAGGCCACGGCGGCGACCCGCGAGGCACAGGCGCAGGTGCGCGAGTCCCTGCCATTGGATGATCCGGCCGATTTTGAGGCTGCCCATCGCGGCTTCGTGGCCGCGATCGAGGATCCGCGGATCCTCAATCCGGACGGATCCGTATCCTGGGACACGCAATGGTTCGCCTTCATCGACGGTGAAGCGCCGGATACGGTGAATCCCTCTTTATGGCGGCAGTCTCGGCTCAACAGTATCCATGGCCTTTTTGAGGTCGTGGACGGCATCTGGCAGGTCCGCGGCTACGATCTGGCGGTCATGACTCTGATCCGCGGCGATGAGGGTTGGATCGTGGTGGATCCCCTGACGACTCCGGCGGTAGCCGCCGCTGGATTGGCTCTGGCTAACGAGCACCTCGGCCAACGGCCGGTGACTGCGGTCATCTATACCCATTCCCACGCCGACCATTTCGGTGGGGTGCGCGGGATCGTCGATGAGCGTGACGTTGCAGCTGGCAGAGTTGAGATCATTGGGCCCTACGGGTTCACCAACGAAGCGGTCAGCGAGAACCTGCTGGCCGGCAACTACATGAGTCGGCGCAGCAGCCTCCAGCTGGGCAATCATCTGCTTCCCGGGCCGTCCGGTCATGTCGGAACAGGGCTTGGCCAACGGCTGTCGGTGGGTGACGTCGGACTGCTCGAGCCGACCCTGGAGACCTCTTCCAATGGCGAGACCCTGGTGATTGACGGCGTCACCTTCGAATTCCTCGATGCAGCGGAAACCGAAGCGCCGGCGGAGCTGGTGTTCTACCTGCCGGAGTTCAAGGCGCTGTGCACGGCTGAAGTGGTCACCCGCACCTTTCACAACGTGTTGACGCCGCGGGGCGCCAAGGTGCGTGACACCCTGCGCTGGAGCCAGGTTATCGACGTCATGCTGCAGCGCTATGGTGGTGAGGCCGAGGTGCTGTTCGCGTCCCACCACTGGCCGGCCTGGGGGACTGAAGAGGTCGCCGGGATGCTGCGCAACCAACGTGATCGCTATCGCCATGTACACGACCAGACGCTGCGGCTGGCCAACCATGGCCGGACCATGCACGAAATCGCTGAAGAGCTTGAGCAGCCTGCTTTCGCAGCCCAGGACTTCAGCGTTCGGGATTACTACGGCACGCTGAACCACAACTCCAAGGCAGTCTTTCAGCATTACTTCGGCTGGTGGGACGGCGTGCCGGCCAGCTACCATCAACTGCCGCCTGTGGCAGCTTCCGAGCGTTACGTGAAGTTCATGGGTGGTCCCGAATCTGCCCTGGCCCAGGCCATCGAGTCCTTCGAGGAAGGGGATTACCGTTGGGCAGCTACGGTCTTCAATCACATCGTGTTCGCTGATCGCGACGATGAAGCTGCCCGCCGATGGCTGGCGGCCAGCTATGAACAGCTGGGCTTTCAGGCCGAGTCCGGCGCCTGGCGCAACTATTACCTGACGGCAGCGCATGAGCTACGGGAGGGCGTTCCCAGTCAGGTGCAGGTGGGTCTGGGCAGTCTCGAGTTCCTGCGTGCCGTGCCCACAGCTGACCTTTTCGATTCACTTGCGGTGCGCTTTGATCCGGCCCGCTATGCTCATGACCCTGCGGAGATCCAGTTCATCTTCCCCGATCGCGATGAGGCGATCAGCGTGGACATCACCCGCGCGGTGGCCTTTCCGCGGCGGGGACTTTCGCCAGAGCCGGTGGCCACCGTGACCCTGGACCGGGCGCTGTTCGATCTGCTTCTCATCGGCGATGCAGAGCTGCCGCCGCTCCTGGAAGCGGGTCGCGTTCAGGTGGTGGGCGATGGCGCTGCTCTGGCCGCCTTCCTCGGTGCTCTGGATCAGTTCGAATACTGGTTCGACGTGGTCACGCCCTGACAGGTGCTGAAAAGTCCGTCCATGGACTTTTCAGGCCGGTCTGCGGCACATGTCCGCAGATCGGGTACGACAGATCAATCGCTTACGCGACGGGTCTACGCGCGCACCATTCATGGCCCGCATGAAAGGCTGCTGAAAATCGTTTTTCAGGAGCCTGCTAACCCGCAATTCTGTAAGCGATGCGCTGGAGCGCTCCATCGACAGCACCCCGCGGGCCGGGCGCCTGAAGGTCGTCTCCGCCGAGCAGAACCTGCAGTTCGTCCGCTACCTGGTCGATCCGCGCAAGGCCGAGGGCCAGCGGCTGGCCTTTACCCTCGCGGCCGAAGGCGATCCGCAGATCGGGAAGGTCCAACTGCGCAACAGCGTCCTCGTGATCACGCCGGTCGCCTCCCGCGGCGAGCGTCACGTCGAAGTGACGCGACCCGAGCTGGCGGATTTCGTACTCGGAAAGGGTGCACCGGCCAAGGGCGGGGCACCGCTGGCCGAGCTGAATCGCGTGCTGGATCGAAGCCGACTGCTGTCACTGACGATGTCCGTTCCGGAGGTGCTCGATACCCAAGGTGACTTGGAGTACAACCGCGGCCTGGAACACTAACCCGCATATCTCCGCGATGCGCGAAGCGAGGGCGTGGAGATGTCGGAAAAGACAAGGCGCGCAACAGCGCAACCGCAGCGGCGAACCGGCAGGATTTGCCGGTAGCTCGTGCGTACTCGGCCAGGGTGCCGTCGAAGTCGCCGGCGGCGCGGATATGGTCGAGCCAATACTGTTGGCGCTCGCTGATCGTGACATCGCTCATGCCCTTGCTCCTCGTCGAGAAGCAATGAGCTTGCGTGAGCCGAGCTCAGCCGAGAAGGACGCCGTTTACGCATCGCTTAGGCAATTCTCACCGGTGCGCGAAGCGAGGTCGTGGAGAGATGCGCGGGCCAACCTCGTGGGAGCGCATACTGCGCGCGATGACCGATGAGTCTGAGGCTCCGCTCGGTGGGGTCAATCGCCTGCGTCGCGTGCTGCATCATTGGCGTCCTGAAATCGATCAGCACAGGCGCCAAGGGACGTCACATGGTTTGGGGCTCGATGTCTGTCGCTTCTACGCAAACGCGGTTGCGTCCACTCTTCTTGGCCAGATACAGACCACGGTCGGCGCGGTCGAGCAGGACATCGACGTTGGCATCTTCGGGCCGGGCGGCGGCGACACCCCAACTGGCGGTCACGGCAAGGTGCTGACCCGCATGTGCGAAGGGGTGGTCGGCAATAGCCTGCCGCAATCGTTCAGCCAGCAGTGTCGCCTGCTCGAGCTCGGTTTCAGGCAGCAGGACGACGAACTCTTCGCCTCCGATGCGCGCCAAGGCATCGCTGATGCGCAGGCGTCCCTGAATCACACCCACGGCCTGGCACAGCACGGCATCCCCGCAGGCATGACCGTAGTTGTCGTTCACCTGCTTGAAGTGATCGAGGTCCAGCATCAGCACGCTCAGTGGTGTGCCGTGACGCTGGGCGCGTGCGAGTTCCGGCTCGGCAAGGGTGTACAAATGGCGGCGGTTGAAGCAGTCGGTGAGGTAGTCGCGGATGGCGATCTCATGGAGCTGGGCATTGGCTTCCTGGAGCTGCTGGCGGGCCACGAAAATATGCCGCCGCATGCGCTGCATACCGTGGCTGAGGGCGAGAACGAACACGAAGGCGGTGGCGAAGCTGTAAGTCAAACTCACCGGATTCGCCAGGCCCTCTGACCAGTTGTTAGCGATCAGCAGGAACCCCGTGAGCGCCAGGGCGAAGATCAAGACATTAATCGCGTAGTGGCCGACGATGAGGGTGAGGGCAGCCATGGCGACCACCATGATGACGGTCAGGCCGTCCCGACTGACGTGGAACAGGGCCTCGAAGAGGGTGACATCCTCTGGTGGCGGAGACGCCATGCGCAGGGCCAGGGTCAGACAGCCAAGTATCAGTACCAAGCTGGCGGTCCGAAGTAGGGTGGAGGGCCGCGACGCGCGTAACGCGATCACCATGGCGGTAACGGAACCTAACAGAAGAAGCATGCGAATGGTCTGACCCGGCGAATAGCCGGGTTGATCATGGGGCAGGTATGTCCACGCCCCGTGGATGGTGGCCAGAGCAGCGCAGATACCGCCGATGCCAAGCAGGAACAAGGCTGTGCGAGTGTCGGGGAAACAGGCCTCCTGGAACGCGTGTTCCTGCTCTGCATCGCGGAAGCGGGGAATGAGCCAGTGGAGCGCGGGCTTGGGCGCTGTAACGGGCGCGGGCCCAAGGGCTGGTGAGTACCGATCAGGCGTCGCTCCATCAGGTTGGGGTGGAGTGTGCGGGCTCATAGAGCTCATGGTCTGTGCTCTTGGCGTGGGCGAATGGATCAGCGCTTCCTTAAGCATACCGAAACCCAAGATGATGGCGGTTCCAGCGGCGACGGGATCATGAACGCGACGCAGGCTTGGTCTGGGCGTTTCAAAGTGCGTAGTATAAGTACGCAGATCCTTTAGGAGGGAGTTCCATCATGGCCGAAGCCGTTGTGACCGACACGCAAGCGCCGCTGCCTGATCCGGCAAACTGTGCACTCGATGCCATCGACGTGTCCGATCCACGTATCTTCGAGGGCGACTGCTGGCAGGGATTCTTCGCCCGCCTGCGAGCCGAAGACCCGGTGCACTACCATGCCGAGAGCCCCTTCGGTGCCTACTGGTCCGTCACCCGGCACGATGACATCAAGACCGTGGATACCACCCATCAGGTCTATTCTTCGGAGCCGGTGATCGTCATCGGTGACCCGGCCGAGGATTTCCACATTCCCATGTTCATTGCCATGGACCCGCCGCGTCATGACGAGCAGCGCAAGGGCGTGCAGCCTGCTGTGGCGCCACGCCAGCTTGCCAATCTGGAGCCGCTGATCCGGGAGCGTGTGGCGGATATCCTTGACAGTCTGCCCGTAGGCGAGCCCTTTGATTGGGTCGAGACCGTATCGGTGGAGCTGACCACGCGGATGCTGGCGACGCTGTTCGATGTCCCCTTCGAGGATCGGCATCTGCTGCCTTTCTGGTCCGACTGCGCCACCTCGAGTCCGCAGACGGGGGGATTGACCATGCCCGAGGAAGAGCGCCGCGGGCATCTGCTGGAGTGTCTCGAGTATTTCACCCGCTTGTGGCAAAAGCGCGAGCAGCAGCCGGGCCAGGATTTCGTGTCGATGATGGCCCACAGCCCGGCCTTCAAAAATATGTCGCCGATGGAGTATCTGGGCAATTTGGTGCTTCTGATCGTGGGCGGCAACGACACGACCCGCAATTCCATCAGTGGTGGCATTCTGGCCCTGAACACCTGGCCTGACGAATACCAGAAGCTGCGCGATCGGCCCGAGCTCATCCCCAACATGGTGGCCGAGATCATTCGCTGGCAGACGCCGCTGGCGCACATGCGGCGCACCGCAACTCGTGATGCAGAATTGGGTGGCAAACAGATCCGCAAGGGTGACAGGGTGGTCATGTGGTACATCTCGGGCAACCGGGATGAGGCCCACTTCGAGGACGCGGACCGGCTCATCATCGACCGTCCCAACGCACGCAGCCATGTTGCCTTCGGCTACGGTATCCACCGATGCATGGGCAATCGCCTGGCGGAGATGCAGTTGCGCATTGCCTGGGAGGAGATCCTGAGGCGGTTCCACACCGTGGAGCTGGTGGACGAGCCGACCCGGGTGAGTTCCAACTTCGTCAAGGGCTATACGCGCATGCCCGTCGTGCTGCGCCAGTATTGATTGCGAGGAACGAGGTGGGCGCTCGGCTGAAAATGAAGGATCTGGAAGCGACCACTGGCGTTGGCCGGGAAGCGATCCGTTTCTACATCCGCGAGGGCATGCTGCCCGAGCCCGAGCGCCCGCGGCGCAATGTCGCCTACTACGGTGACGATCACATCCTGCGTATTCGAGCCATCAAGCGCCTGCAGACGGAGGCTTTTCTGCCGCTGGCGGCCATCCGCGACCTGATGAAGACGGCCGACGTCCGGGCGCTGGCTGAGGGCCGCGGGCCCGAGATTGCCGCCCTTCTGCCGAGCATGCTTGGCGAAGCGGGAGGTGTGGAGGCATGCAGTCTCGATTCGGTAGCGGCCATGAGCGGCCTGCATTCCGATGAGATTGAGGCCATGGCGCGCCGCGGGATCATCTCGATGGGCACGGATGGTCGTCTCGATGAACGTGATGCTGAGATCTGCCGACTTTGGGGCGGTCTGCGGGCTGCCGGCTTTGAGTCGACCGACGGATTCGATCTGGATCATCTGCAGCGCTATCAGGATCTCTGTGCCTGGCTGGCCGGCATGGAGGTGACGATGTTCCTCGAAACCCTGGCGGCGCGTCGGGGCAGTGAGGATGCTGCCCGGGTGGGAGCGGAGGGGCTGCTGCTGGCCACGGACCTGTTCGGGGCTCTGCATGTGCGCGCTGCGCTGCATGCGCTGCGGGATGCGAGAGCTTCCAGCGACGGTCGCTGATTTGCAGTGATCCGTATCCTGACATTCGCCGCAGAGTGGCCTGTCAAAGTCCAGGGACAGGCTTTCTCTGACACCTTTAGGACGGAGCAGCGGCTGAAGACTGAACGACGCAGTGGATATCTGGTATTTTCCGGCTCCCCGCCTTGCCGAGAATCGTGATGCCCGTTATTCAGGATCTGCTCGCCAACAACCACCATTGGGCCGAGTCCCGCGCTTCCCAGGATCCTGACTTCTTTCCGCGACTTTCCCGGCAGCAGAACCCGGACTTTCTCTGGATCGGTTGCGCCGACAGCCGGGTGCCCGCCAACGAGATCGTCGGCATGGATCCCGGCGAGCTGTTCGTACATCGCAATGTGGCGAACCTGGTGCTGCCTTCCGATCTCAACTGTCTGGCGGTCGTTCAGTATGCTGTGGAGGTGCTGAATGTGGAGCACATCATCGTCTGCGGTCATTACGGCTGCGGCGGGGTGCGCGCGGCCATGCAGGACCGGCAACTCGGACTCATCGACAACTGGCTGCAGCCCATTCGCCGGCTGCGTGAGCGCCATGCCGACGAGCTGGCCGCTCTATCCAGCGAAGCCGCACGGGTGGACCGCCTTTGCGAGCTCAATGTCCTGGCCCAGGCCCGCAGCGTGGCTGCAACCACCATCGTTCAGAATGCCTGGCATAGAGGACAGCCCCTGGCCATTCATGCCTGGGTCTACGCTCTCGCCGACGGCCTCATTCGCGATCTGGGCGATACTCTGCGCAATAGCGAAGACTTGGCACCAGTCCAACGTCTGTGCGCGCTGGAGTGAGCGTGTCCAGGCTGAAGAACCATGCTCCTCAGGCTCGATGCTCAATGCGTCGGGCCGGGCCAGGGCCACCGGGAATTCGTATGGCTACGGTGCGGTTCTCGTAACACCAGGTGGCACGACGGATGGGAGCGTGGGAGTCCGTTGCCAGGCATCGGGGAATGTTTGCCGTGAGGTTGCAGTTGCTCAACCGCCAGCTTGTTCCGGTACCCAAAGAGCCACCACACGACCCTGAACCCGCAGCCAGGGCGGGACGGGCTGCCTGCAGCCCGTCCCGCATGGTGGTGATCAGGGCTGGCCGTGATCGACGGCCAGCGGGGCCAGGTAGTCGGTGTCGGTGATGCCCACCTTGCGCATCGCCAAGCCAGACAGGCAGGCATTGAACATGGCGGTGCTGTTCAGGGCACTGACGTAGCTGAAGTCCATCATGGGCGCGAGATCCAGGAGCTCGAAACCGGCCAGGGTGGTTTCGGCGCAGAGTCGCCGGATCAAAGGCTGCAGCTGGCTGATCTTCAGACCGTTGGGAACTGCCCTGCCCGCTGCGGGGATCTCGCTGGGATCGAACACGCTGGCGTCCATGGAGATGTAGACGGGCTGACCTGATGCCTTGGCTGCGGCCAGCACCCGTTGCAGGACGTGATCCCAGCCGCGGCTCTCCACTTCGGCCATGGTGTGATAGCGCACGCCCTGATCCCGCAGCCAGACCAGCTGCTGTGGCGTCGCTTTCGGTCCTCTCAGTCCGATCTGGATCAAATCGTGGCCGTTGATGACGCCCTCGGTGACCAGGTTGTAGACGGGGTCCCGGTCCGACCAGGGGTGATGGCGTGGGGGCTCCGCGTTGGGGTGGGCGGAAAAGTGCACAACGGTTACCGGTCGATCGGGGAAGGCCTCGCGTACGCCCCGGACGGTGGGATACATGATGGACGCGTCACCGCCAGCGAAGAAGGGCACGACTCCGGTGGCCGCGAGGGCCATGACCATTTCCCGGATGTGATCGACGCTTCGTGCCATGCTCAGGCGGTCCACGGCAAAGTCACCAAAGTCGACGATGTTCAGGACCGCCCCCGGATCCACCAGGGTGTAGACGTCGCGGCTTGCCACGCCGTAGCTGGCGATGCCGTAGTTGGCCCGGATCATGTTGGGCGCATTGCGGGCATCCCGGTTGCCGCTGCTGAGACTCTGGGGAATACCTGTAAAGGCCACTTCGACGTTGCCTACCAGCAGATCCTCGGGGGTGACGGCCACCGGTGCGCCGGCAAAAGTGGGAATGCCGCCCCAGGGATGGATGTATCGGGACAGGCTGAAGGGACCCGGGTCGCGCTGGCGTTCCCGGAGGGCGTCCGGGCGGAGCACCTTCCAATTGTTGAAGTTCGGCGCCTCCCGGTTAAGGGGAATGGCATCCATGTCCTGGTCGGGACGGTAGGCCAGTGCCTCTACCGCCGCCATCATGTCGCTGACGTAGCCTTGGGCCTGCTCCGGTGAGCGCCGCTCGAGTTCGTTGATCAGGCGTAGCCGGGAAGGCACGATGAGAAGTGCCTCGTCACTGACCAGGAACGCCCGCTGCTCTGAAGTCAGCAGGGCCAGATGATTGTTCAGCGTGGAAGGCAGCGTCGCCCCTTCGGGGGGCATGGGCTCCGTGGTGGCTGGCGTGGCGCATCCGATCAGCGCTGTGACCAGAATGCTGGCGATGAGGCCTGAACGCATGTGTCGTGAATGCATCAGGCTTGAATGGCAGATGCGCTTAGTCATTAGCTTCGCTCCCCTCGTACTCCCAGGAAAGGGCATGTGGATCGAGATGATCGGGATCCTTACCCTCCTTGCGCATGGCCACGCCCACCAGGCAGGCCTTGACCACGGCGGCGGCATGCTGGGCTGACACGTAGGTGGGATCCAGGGCTGGGGCCAGTTCCACCAGATCGAAACTCACCACGTCGTTCTGGGCGCACAGGCGCCGGATGACGGGTATGATTTCCCGCGGCGTGAGACCGTTGCTGACCGGCGTGCCGGTCCCTGGGACGTAGGTGGGGTCGAGCAGGTCGACGTCGAAGGAAATATGGAACTTCCGGTTCTCACCCCGTGAGCGGGCCGAGGCCAGCACCCGGTCCATGACCGTGTCCCAGCCATAGCGTTCGATCTCGGCCTGGGTATGCCATATGAAGCCTTCTTCGCGCATCCAGCGGAACTGCGCGGCGCTCGGGCCGCCACCCCGGAGGCCGACCTGAATGTAGTCAGCCCCCGTGATCAGTTCTTCCCGCAGCAGGCGGTAGATGGGAGAGCCGTGAGTGATGTAGTGGGGGCTGTTGCGGCCGATGTCATGATGGGCATCGAAGTGAATGGCGGTGACGTTGCCCTTGCCATAGACGTCCACCATCGCGGCCACTGCCGGATACTCCAGGGAGTGATCGCCGCCGATGATCACGGGCATGGCGCCAGCCTCGATGATCTCCCGCAGTACTTCGCGAACGTGATGCACGCTGAGTTCCGAGCTGTCCTGATCCACCGCGATGTCGCCGTAGTCGACAATATTCAGAACCCGACTGGGATTGATCTGCGTGCTCATGTCATTGCCTGCCAGGCCGCGCGCCATGCGCAGGGCCATGGGGCCATGCTCGGCACCACGGAACCCGGAGCCCATGTTAAGTGGAGCGCCGACGATGGCTACGTCGACTTCACCGGCGATGAGATCCTCGGGAGTCAAGGCGACGGGGGCGCCGGCGAAGGTCGGAATTCCACTCCAGCCTCCCATGTAACGACTGAGGACGATCGGTCCAGGCTCTCGATCAGGATCGAAGCTGCCGGGGCGGCGCAGGTGCCAGGCATTGAAGTCCGCCGCTTCCGTGTTCAACGGCAGTCGATCTAAGTCCCGCTCCTCATCGAAGCTGCGTTCGGCATCGACGAACATCATGGCCTCCACGTAGGCCTTGACCTCTTCGGGGCTGCGACGTTCGAGTTGCTCAATCAGAAGTTCCGGCGTGCGGGCGAAGGATTGGGTCGGGCCGCTGCGCAGGAAAGTCATCTGCTCCTCGGTGAGCAGCGCAAATCTGGGGGCGAGGCTTTCGGGGAACTCGATTTCCTTGGTTTCACGCTCAT